>CACHDC010000011.1 GCA_902578445.1 uncultured Synechococcaceae cyanobacterium | reverse complement strand
GGGGAACGCAATAGTCATTGGGAGAATGTCGGAAAATAATTCACTTTACAGGGAAGATTTGGCAACTTATAGCAAAGATGATGTCTTTAATCATTCTTTAGCAGAGGGTTTTATTTATATGTGGGGTATGTCTAATAAAATATGGGCTGAGTTAAATTCAAAAACAAAAGATTAACATTTAAGATTCAGCATTTTCTTTAGTTGCAGCATCATCTTTGCTCGAAGCTGAAGTATCTGCACTTGCTACTGGTTGTTTTTCTTCAGATTCAACTTTTGCATCTGGATTATCTTTATTCTCTGATTGAGATGTATTCTTGTTCGAAGGCCTTGGGGTTGGTAAAGGACCCTCTTGTTTAACAGTCATGTATCTAATAACATCTTCACTTAGTCTCATTGCTTTTTCAATTTTGAAGATATGTTGCCCATCACCTTGATGACTTAGTTGTACGTAAATACCTTCTCTATGTTTTGCTATTTGATAGGCTAATCTACGCTTACCTCTCATTTGACTATCGAGAATAGTACCGCCAAATTCTTCTAAAAGCTTGTTGTATTTGTCAATGTGATTAGTTACTTCATCTTCCGCAATGTCTGGGCGGAGGATATACATGGTTTCGTAATAAGATTGTTGATCGTTCATAGTTTCAGACAAGGTCTTTGGCTCATTAATTGATGTGATGAGCGTCTGTTCATTACTTACGATACATTACGATAGGCAATTTCTCGACAGGTGGGATCATTTTTTTAAAGATATTTTTTTAGTGCGTCATTCATTACATGAAAAGGTACTTCTAAACCATCTGTCCAAAATGATAATGATTTTATTCCTTGGGCAACAAGCATTTCCAAACCATCTATAGTCATGCATCCTTTTTTGGCGCTAAATTTCAATAAAGTAGTAGGAGCAGGATTGTATATTAAATCGTAAACAATTGTTTGCGAGTTAAGAGATCTCCAAAATGCTTCGCCATATGGAATTACATTATTTTCATATTTAATTGTTTTCATCCCTGCCGGTGTTGTATTTACAATCAAATCTGCTTCACTAATTAAAATTTGAGCTTGATTATCACTATTCAATAAACCCTGAAGTTGAATTTGATTATCAAAATTTTTTATTAATTCATCTAGTGATGATTTGTTACGTGATATTACTGAAATTGTTGAAAGATTTAAATTTATTAAACCTTGAATAACAGATCTTGCTGCTCCCCCGGAGCCAAGAACTATTGATTTTTTCTTTGCTAAGTTTAAATTTTTTAAAGGATAAATAAATCCCTCTACATCGGTATTAGTTGCGCTCCATTTTTTTTCAGAATTTAATTTCAGGGTGTTAATTGCTTTAAGTTTGTTAGCAATAGGTGAGATTTCACTACAAAGGTTAAATACTTTTTCTTTGTGTGGAATAGTAATGTTTAAACCTTTGCAATTAATCTTTTTAAAAGAATTAAGAACTAATTCTAGATCTTCATCTTTGCAGGGTACAGCAATATAAATTAAATCTAAGCCTAAATATTGAAGGGCAGCATTTTGCATAATTGGAGACAAAGAATGGCTTACTGGATTGCCAATTAATGCGATGAAAGATGTCTTACTTGAAATCATGTTTAGAATTTTAACCCTAAAAGTAATGTTCTGTTCGGGAACCACACCCCGTCTTTGAGTAACAATAATGACGTCAATGACCGATTATGGAGAATAACAAATATAAAGAATTTACCCATGGGTAAGGTTGTAGGAATTGATTTAGGGACAACTAATAGTTGTGTCGCTGTAATGGAAGGTGGTAAGCCTACTGTAATAGCAAATGCTGAGGGTTTCAGAACTACTCCATCAGTTGTTGCATATACAAAAAATCAAGATCAGCTTGTTGGACAAATAGCAAAAAGACAAGCTGTAATGAACCCTGAAAATACTTTTTATTCTGCAAAACGTTTTGTCGGTAGAAGAGTTGATGAAGTTAATGAAGAATCTAAAGAAGTTAGTTATTCTGTTGAAAAATCTGGTTCTAGTGTCAAATTAAAATGTCCTATCTTGGATAAACAGTTTTCTCCTGAAGAAGTGAGTTCTCAAGTTTTAAGAAAGCTAGCAGATGATGCAGGTAAATATCTTGGTGACAAAGTTACACAGGCTGTAATTACAGTTCCAGCTTATTTTAATGATTCCCAAAGACAAGCTACGAAAGATGCTGGAAAGATTGCAGGTTTAGAAGTCCTCAGAATTGTTAATGAGCCAACTGCTGCGGCTTTAGCATATGGTTTGGATAAAGAAAATGAAAAAATTCTTGTTTTTGATTTAGGGGGAGGTACATTTGACGTTTCAGTTATTGAAGCTGGTGATGGAGTAACTGAAGTTCTATCCACATCTGGAGATACACATTTAGGTGGTGATGATTTTGATAGATGCATCGTAGATCACTTAGCTAATACTTTTAAATCTAATGAGGGAATTGATCTCAGACAAGATAAGCAAGCTTTGCAAAGATTGACTGAAGCTGCAGAAAAAGCAAAAATTGAGCTCTCAAATGCTACTCAAAGTGAAATAAATTTACCCTTTATTACAGCGACGCCTGAAGGACCAAAACATTTGGACTTGAACCTTACTAGAGCTAAGTTTGAGGAATTAGCAACTTCTTTAATTGATAGGTGTAAGACCCCAGTTGAGAGAGCTATAAGTGATGCAAAAATTTCTACTAGTGAAATTGATGAAGTTGTTATGGTTGGAGGTTCATCTAGAATACCTGCTGTTTTAGATTTAGTTAAAAAAATAATTGGTAAAGAACCAAATCAAACAGTTAATCCTGATGAAGTAGTAGCTGTTGGAGCTGCAATTCAGGGAGGAGTTTTAGCAGGAGAAGTCAAAGATATATTGTTACTCGACGTTACTCCACTCTCATTAGGTGTAGAGACTTTAGGTGGAGTTATGACAAAAATGATAAATCGAAATACTACAGTACCCACTAAGAAATCTGAAACATATTCAACTGCTGTAGATGGTCAAACAAATGTTGAAATACACGTTTTACAGGGTGAAAGAGAAATGGCTTCTGATAATAAAAGCTTAGGAACTTTTAGATTGGATGGTATACCTTCAGCACCAAGAGGCGTTCCTCAAATTGAAGTTACATTTGATATCGATGCAAATGGTATTCTTAGTGTTACGGCTAAAGACAAAGGAAGCGGTAAAGAACAAAGTATTTCTATCACTGGTGCTTCAACTCTATCTGATAATGAAGTAGAAAAAATGGTAAAAGATGCTGAGTCAAATGCTTCTGCAGATAAAGAAAAAAGAGAAAAAATCGATTTAAAAAATCAAGCTGAAACACTTGTATATCAGACAGAAAAGCAACTTGGTGAGTTAGGAGATAAAATTGATGCTGCAGCAAAGTCTAAAGTTGAAGAAAAAAGTAATGCTTTAAAAGAAGCAACTTCAAAAGAAGATTATGAATCAATGAAAAAACTTCTTGAAGAACTCCAGCAAGAACTTTATGCTGTTGGTTCATCTGTTTATCAGCAACCAGGCAATCAGCCACCATCACCTGGCGCAGCAGGCGGTCCTGATCAGAGTGATTCAAATGAAAAAGGTGGAGATGATGTAATTGATGCAGACTTCACTGAAACAAAAGATTAGTAAAGGTAATTTTTAATTTCATTAGCAACCCATTTAGAACAAGCGGGAGCCAGTAAAATCCCATTTTTATAAAAACCTGTACATATAATTAGTCCATCTTCAAGATTTTTCATTATTGGTGAAGGCTCACCATCTGGTCTTGACCTAATTCCGTACCACTTTTTAGAAATTTTTCCTTTCTTCAGCCAATTTGGTTTTTTATCGAGAAAATTTGTGAGATTTTCGAATGTATTTTTTTCTGGCTTAGTACTATATTCGTCAGTTGATCCAATAATTAGCTTATTTTTTGATTTTGGAATTATATTTTTACCATTTATATTGAATTGTTTTGGCAGCGATAACAAATCAACTTCTGCATCATTAATCTCAATTTCCATAGCTTGACCTAAAACAGGCTTTAATTTGATGTTGTGAGATCGGCTATCTATTAAATCAATCGCTTTTAGTGAATTACACAAAATAACCATGTCGGATTTGATGTTTTCATTATTCCTTGTCGTAGAAATCCATTGATTGTTTGATTTTCTTATTTTTATTATTTCTCCTTGTAAATAATTAACTTTTTTATGTTTTAGATATTTATCTAATGTTTGAAGTAACGATAAAGCATTTATTCTTCCATCTTTAAAGGAGATCATTCCTTTTATTTTTTTTGTTTGGAAGGCTTTATTTATATTCTTGATTAATATTGAGTCTCTTTCTAAAATTAGTAAGGTTGGATCATTATTTTCATAAACAAATTTCTCTAATTTTTTAAACTTTTCTTCATTAGTAGTTAGTTGTATTAATGGTTTTTCGATATTTAATTCATAATTAAATTTTTGTAGGAACGTAATCCAGTGTGGCCATAATTCAATGCTTTGTTTCCTGAGATCCCAACTTCTACCTCTTCTTTTTTGATACATATTACCCATTAGTAAGCCTAAAGCTGCATTGCTACTATTTTGGAGTTCAGTTGGATCTATTATTGTTATCTTGAAACCTAATTCTGATAATTCTAAGGCGTTAAATTTTCCAATAATCCCTGATCCAATAATAACTATGTGTTTTTTTTGAAAATTTTCTTTTAAGCTTTTCATTGATATATTAGATATACTTGCTTATTTGACTTAATAGTTAAAGAATTTTTGGAACATCCTTCAATTATATTCAAAATTGTTTGTCCCGATCGTCCTGGCCTTGTAAGTTTACTTACAAGTTGGATTTCAAATTACGGTGGCAACATAAAACATTCTGATCATCATACAGATCAAGATGCGGGTCTGTTTCTTAGTCGAATTGAATGGAATAGTAACAATGTTTCTTTTAATAGAGATGAAATTTATAAAGAATTTGAAAAAATTGCAGATGAAGTAAATGGAAAATTTAACGTAAATTATTCTGATGAAATTCCAAATGTTGCTATTTTTGTGAGTAAACAAAATCATTGTTTGATTGATTTACTTTGGCGAGTAAGAAATGGAGAACTCAAAATGAAAGTCCCGTTAATAATTTCAAATCATTCTGATCTTGAAATTATTGCAAATGACTTTAATGCAAAATTTTTTTATATTGATACCTTTAAAACAGATAAATCTATTGTTGAAGATCAATTTTTAAATTTACTAAAAGAATATGAAATTGATCTTGTTGTATTAGCTAAATATATGCAAATTTTGAGTGACTCTTTTTTAAAAAAGTTTTCTTCAATAATAAATATTCACCATTCGTTTTTACCTGCATTTAAGGGCGGGCAACCATATCATCGGGCATGGAAGAGAGGTGTTAAATTAATCGGTGCTACTGCTCATTATGTTACTGAAGATCTTGATGAAGGCCCGATAATTGAGCAATGCACAGTTAATGTAAGTCATAGGGATGAAGTTGATGATTTGATTAGAAAAGGAAGAGATATTGAAAGAATAGCTTTAGCAAGAGCAGTTAGATTACATCTGAATCATCAAGTATTTGTTTATAACAGCAAAACTGCTGTTTTTGATTGAAGATAATTTCTCAATCTTCTAATTCTATTTGTATTTGTCTTTCATAAATTGATTCTTCATTAAAAACTCTTGCTATCAAGAAACTGGCAATGCAGCTGATTAAAACAGGTTTCATTATTAATAAATTTTTTGTTAAAGCAAAAGCTAAAAACATTGCTGTTATTGGCGTTCGTGAACATCCTGCTACGAAAGCTCCCATTCCCGCAAAAATGTATGTACTTGGTGCATGTCCTGTAGCAATTTCTACCCAGCTCCCCATTATTAGTCCGATTGAACCTCCTAAAGTAAGCATTGGATAGAATAATCCTCCAGGAGCTCCGGATGCTGCAGCTAAACCTGTCGTGATAAATAGTACTAAAACTGCTAATAAAGCAATTCCAATACTTGTATTTTGTTCAGCTATTATTTTCTGTAATTCATCTAAATTATGAAATGTACTGGGTAAAAAAGAGTAAATACTTCCTAAAATAAGTCCACAGATACTCATTTTTAAAACAAATTTATTTTTATACCACTTTTTCCCAAGATTTTGCATTAACAAAACATATCTGCTGTACAATTCTGCAAATATCCCAATAATTATTCCTAGTAAAACTAAGTAAATAAAATCTACGGGTAAGAAAAAAACTGATGGGTCATATTCTTTTTGAATCAAAAATCCTAGGTTAAAATCAAAGCCTCCTGCTTTAGGATCTAAACCCAAGGCTTGAATAATATCAGCAGATGAATCTGCAATAAAAGTTGTAATTACTACTAATAATAAAATTACTGGTCTAGCAGAGTTTAACAACTCCTCAATTGCATAGATAAACCCTCCTAATGGAGCGCTAAATACTGCTGCTATGCCAGCACCACCACCTGCTGCTACTATTACTCTTCTGAAAGCTGTAGGAGCTTTGAGCCACTTGGCCATTTGCCAAGCTACGGATCCTCCCATTTGAACTGATGGACCTTCTGGACCCAAAGGGAAACCACTACCAATCGCAATAATTCCTGATATGAGCTTTACTAATCCTACTTTTAAATTCATTGGAACTTTTTTATGTCTTAAGAAACCCATGATTTGACTCACACCTGAACCTTTTGCGGCAGGTGCTATATTTTTGATCAAATATCCTGCAATAGCCCCTCCTAGAGCGCCAAAAATAGGTAAGACCGCAATAGATGGGAATTGGTCTAATAATGCTAATCTCCAATTATTAATAAAATAGATTCCAGTTTTAAAAGATATGCTTGTAATTGAAGCCCCTAGACCTGTTAATAAGAGCGAAAATGCAACAACTAGAGATCTTTGTTTTAATAATTTTTTGATGCTACGAGAAGAATTATTACTTGTTTTTTGAATATTATCTTTTATAAAGTTTTGCATGGTCCATGATTACTTTGTCAAGCTGAAATCGTGTATTTCATCAAATTGAAGATAGCGATAAAGTTCATCTGAATATGGATTAATTTTATTTTTAGTAATATCCTGATATTCCTCTATTTCAGGTATTTTTCCAAGCAGTGCACAAACTGCTGCTAATTCTGCACTTCCTAAAAATACTTGCGCATTCTTGCCAAGTCTATTGTCAAAATTTCTTGTACTGGTAGAAAATACTACAGCACCTTCATCAACTCTAGCTTGATTTCCCATACATAAAGAACAGCCTGGCAACTCTAATCTTGCACCACAATCTTTAAATATTTTATAGTAGCCTTCAGCTTTTAGAGTTTCTTCATCCATCTTTGTTGGTGGACAAATCCATAATTTAGATTTTAAATTTTGTACTCCTTCAAGAACTTTTGCAGCAGCCCTGTAATGACCAATATTTGTCATGCAAGAACCTATAAAAACCTCGTCAATATTTGTATTTGCAACATCAGTGATTTCTTTTACATTATCTGGATCATTAGGGCAAGCAACTATAGGTTGTGTTACTTTTGCTAAATCAATTTCAATGATTTCTTCATACTGAGCGTTTGAATCTGGTTGAATTAATGATGGTTTTTTTAACCAATTTTTCATATCATTTATTCTTCTTGAAATCGATTTTGAATCTTCATAATTGCTCTCGATCATTTTTTCTAGCAGACAAATATTGCTTTTTAAATATTCTTGAACAGTTTCTTGAGATAAAAGTATTGTGCTACCAGCGCATGAGCGTTCTGCAGTGGCATCAGTAAGTTCAAAAGCTTGTTCAAGTTTTAGGTTTGGTAATCCCTCAATTTCCATAATTTTCCCATTGAATATATTTTTCTTATTTTCTTTCTCAACAGTTAATAGTCCTTTTTTAATTGCAAAAAGAGGGATTGCATTAACTAAATCTCTAAGAGTAATTCCTGGTAATAATTCTCCCTTAAATTTAACCAGTACAGATTCCGGCATATTTAATGGCATTGATCCTATTGCAGCGGCAAATGCAACAATGCCTGAGCCTCCAGGAAATGAAATGCCAAGAGGAAATCTTGTATGACTATCTCCACCTGTGCCAACAGTATCAGGGAGAAGCATTCTGTTAAGCCAGCTATGAATGATGCCGTCTCCAGGCTTAAGAGCTACTCCACCTCTTTGAGATATAAAATCAGGTAATTCTTTATGGGTAAGTAGATCTACTGGTTTAGGATATGCAGCTGTATGACAAAAACTTTGCATTACTAAATCTGCAGTAAATCCTAAACAAGCTAGTTCTTTTAATTCATCTCTAGTCATTGGCCCAGTAGTATCTTGACTACCAACTGTGGTCATAATTGGCTCACAGGTCATTCCTGGCCTAACTCCATCTAAACCGCAAGCTTTGCCTACTATTTTTTGAGCTTGAGTAAATCCGGCACTACTTTCGGTTGGATTTTGTGGTCTAATAAATATTTCACTAGGTTGATAATCTAATTTGTTTCTAATTTTGTCCGTAAGAGATCTTCCAATCATGAGATTAATTCTTCCGCCAGCTTGAATTTCATCAGTAAGAGTTGATGGATACAACTCGAATTTGCTTATTAATTCTTCAGTATTTGAATCTTTTTCAATTTTTTTAATAATGCCTTTATAGGGATATATTTTAATTACATCTCCTGTTTTCATTTGAGATACGTCAGCTTCTATAGGTAAAGCTCCTGAATCTTGTGCAGTATTGAAGAAAATTGGGGCTATTTTGCTACCAATTATTATTCCACCTGTTTTTTTATTGGGAACAAAAGCGATATCTTCTCCTATATGCCAAATGAGTGAATTAATAGCAGATTTTCTAGAACTCCCTGTTCCAACAACATCTCCAACATAAGCTATTGGTAAATTTTGTTTTTTTAAATTATCAAGAATCTTTAGTCCATCAGGTTTTTTAAATTCCAACATAGCCAATGCATGCATTGGAATATCCGGGCGTGTTGTTGCATGTACAGCTGGAGATAAGTCGTCTGTGTTTGTCTCACCGTCAACTTTAAATACTAAACAAGTAATCTCTTTCTCCAGAATTTTTCTATTTTTGAACCATTCTGCATTTGCCCAACTATTTACAACTTCTTTTGCATAAATATTATTTTGAGATAATTCATAAATTTCATTAGCCGAGTCGTAAACAAGAATAATATTTTTTAAAACTTCTGCCGCTTTTTTTGCGAGAAAACTATTTTCTCCTTTAAGTATTTCTACTAAGGAATTTACATTGTATCCGCCTATCATTGTTCCTAATATTTCAATTGCTTTTTCGGGATTAATTGATTTGCAATCTTTTTCGGAATTAACAATAGCCGTAAGCCAGCTTGCTTTTACGTAAGCAGCCTCATCAACTCCTGGGGGCACTCTATTTATTAGTAAATCAAGTAAATAAGATGAATCGTAAGTACTATCTTGTTCTAATAATTTTGTAATACAATTTGTTTGTTCAGCATTTAAAGGTAAAGGAGGTATACCCTTGGCAGCTCTTTCAGCTACATGATCTGCATATTCTTTTAGCAATGTTTCCAAATTCTTCATTAGTAAGGTTTAATGCTTAATCTATTGTTATTTTTAATATTGAAAAGGAGAGTATTCATAAATGCTTTTTTAAATATTCAAACTTCTTAATTAATCAATGACGACATCATCAAATAATTCTGCTTTAGAAAAGACATCAGATCTACATGTTGTTGAGACACGTCCATTAATACCTCCAAGCAGATTACATAATGATATACCTTTAGATCACGCCTCTGCTAATACCGTATCTAAAACAAGAAGATCGATACAAAATATTTTGCATCATAATGATCAGAAGCTTTTAGTCATAGTGGGTCCATGTTCAATTCATGATCTAGAGGCGGCAAAAGAATATTCAAAATATATTCAAAACTTTCGAGAAATTTATAAAGATAAATTAGAAATAATCATGAGAGTATATTTTGAGAAACCAAGAACAACCATTGGTTGGAAGGGATTAATAAATGATCCTCATCTAGATAATTCTTATGATATTAATACTGGTTTAAGAAGGGCAAGAAGTTTGCTTTCATATTTAGCAACTCGTGGAATACCTTCTGCTACAGAATTGCTAGATCCAATTGTTCCTCAATATATAGCCGATTTAATAAGTTGGACAGCCATAGGTGCGCGTACTACTGAAAGTCAGACTCATCGAGAAATGGCATCAGGATTATCAATGCCTATAGGTTTTAAAAATGGTACGGATGGTTCTTTTACTACTGCAATAAATGCAATGCAGTCTGCTTCAAAATCTCATCATTTCTTAGGTGTAAATGAAAATGGAATGGCTTCTATTGTTAATACAACAGGTAATCCAGATGGACATATAGTTTTAAGAGGGGGTTCAAAAGGGCCAAATTTTGAAAGTGAACATGTTAAAAGAATTTCCTCTGAATTGAAGCAATGCAATCTTCCCCATAAAGTGATGATTGATTGTAGTCATGGAAACTCCAATAAAGACTTCCGAAAACAGTCGGAAGTACTGAAAAATATAGCTTCTCAAATAAGAAATGCTGAAAAAAATATTTTAGGAGTTATGCTTGAAAGTCATTTGAAGGAAGGAAATCAAAAACTTGTAAAAAAAGAAGATCTCCAGTTTGGCAGAAGTATTACAGATGCATGTATAGATATAGAAACAACAAAGGAATTACTTGCTATTTTATACGATTCACTTAGCTAGTTATAAAAAAATTAAAAAATAATGCTGAAGAAATTGGAACAATGAAATTATCTATTCCTAAAACACTAAATTGTTCGAGCAAAGTAGCAAAAAAAGCTATTATAAAATAATTTAAATTTAAACTATTTTGCTGGGCATATCCTATTGAGCAAACTACTATCAAACTTGTTAAAAACATTGTCATAGTTCCAAATAAAGATTTTTTTTGTTTAAAAAAAATCCAACTCTTTGAATTAAAGCTTTTTCCTATTAACCCAGCTAATCCATCACCAAAGGTCATTATGAAAAATCCACTAATTAATGCATATGGATCTTTATCCCAGAAAAGATAAATCAAAATAAATAAACTTAGACAATAAAATAATGTTCCATAACTCTTTCTCTCAACATCTTCAATTGTTGGAAACAATTTATATGTGTAGTTGATGAAAACCATTATTGAAACAACTCCTGTAAAAATTAGAGCAGAGTTTTGATTAATTTTTAAAAATTGAGCAATTGGTATTAAAGGCCCTATTCCAATATGTATTATTTTTCTGACGATTTCTCTGCTATCTTCATTATATTTTTTAAAAACTATTGCTATTAAAAAAATTGAAAATAAATATAATAAAATTACAGTAAATTTTATCAATTTGTTTAAGCTGCTTTTTGATGAGTTGTCATAACCCTAAGCTTTAGTAGTGCTTTTGCCTCAAGCTGTCGAACTCTTTCTCTTGAAACATTAATTTGTCTTCCTATTTCAGCGAGAGTTAATGGTTCTTCGTTATCTAATCCAAACCTAAGTTTCATTATTTTTTGTTCTCTTTCGTTCAGTTGAGAAAGCCAACCTTTTAAGTGCTCTTTTTGAATAGTTCTATCCATACCTTCCATGGGCTCTTCACAGTTTGGATCAGGTATGAGTTCTCCAAGAGTACTCCTATCTTCTTCGCCTCTTGCGTGAGCATCTAGGGAAGCGCAAGGAGCACTTTGCGAAATTAAATCTTCTAAATCTTTTTGATCAATTCCCATTTCAGTTGCCATTTCCAATCTGGTAGGTTGCCTACCAAATTTATGTGATAATTCTCGAGAAACTCTTCTCATTTTGGATAGTTTTTCACTTATGTGAATAGGCAAACGGATTGTTCTTGCACTGTTATCAATAGCCCTTGTCATTCCTTGTCTAATCCACCAGTAAGCATAAGTTGAGAATTTATATCCCATAGCGGGATCAAATTTATCTACAGCTCTTTCAAGGCCAATAGCTCCTTCCTGGACAAGATCTAATAATTCAAGCCCTTGGTTTTGGTATTTTTTTGCAACGGATACTACAAGTCTTAGATTAGCCGCCATCATTCTATCTCTAGCTCTTTTGCCAATCTTAATTTGATGATGATTTCGTTGCGTTCTATCAGTTTCAGGAATTTGTAGCAACTTTTTCATGTTCTGAACATGATGCGCTAACTCTATTTCCTCTGCTGGAGTCAAAAGAGGTACTCTTCCAATGCTACTTAAGTAATAGCCAATAGAATCTGAAGCGAGTCTGCCAGATTTTTTTTGGCTATGTTTTGCAGTAAGACTGGATTTTGATTTGCGAGACTTGCCCGCAGTGTTTGGTAATCTTGGCTCATCAAAATTATTATCTGAAGAGCTTTGCGCAGATTCCAGAGGGATCCCCATCACCCTGGCCTCCTAAATAATGGATTTTTTAAAAAGCTAGCACTGAAATTGAAATAAAAACTACTTTTACGTTGAAATTTTAAAGACAAAAATTTTTTTTTTAAAGCTTATTTCTTGAAATCCTTTGATATGAGAGGATTTTATAAAAATTAAAAAAATTTAAAATATTAAGTATTTTTTTTAAATGTTGTAAAAATCAATATTAATTTTATTTTTTTATGAGGTCAATTTGAGAACGATTATCGGATGAATCTAATTTAGATTTCGAATAAGAACCATCTTCCTTCATTATCCAAGAAAAGTAATCATCTTTAATGTAGGTTTGCAAAAGCGAGTATATTTTGGATTTCAATTCATAATCCTCTATCGGAGTAACAGCTTCTATTCTTCTATCAAGATTTCTCCTCATCCAATCTGCACTTCCAATAAAAACCTCATTATCACCGTTATTACAAAACCAAAAAATTCTTGAATGTTCAAGAAAATGGCCAATGATACTTTTAACTTTAATATTTTCACTTAAATTTGTTCTTTGGGGATATAAGCAACAAATTCCCCGTACGATAAGACTAATTTTTACACCTGAGTCTGAAGCTAAATAAAGAAGGTTAATTATTTCTGGGTCTACTAAGGAATTCATTTTTGCAATTATTTCAGCCTTTTTACCTTTTTCTGCATTCTTAATTTCTCTCTTTATGAGAAATATAAACTTCTTTCTCATCGATGAGGGAGAAACTAATAATTTTTGATAACTTTTTTGTTTAGAAAATCCAGATAAGTAATTAAATAACTCAAGTAAATCGGATGCGATTTCAGGATCTGTTGAGAGTAATCCTAAATCTGTATAAAACTTTGAAGTATTAGAGTTATAGTTTCCAGTTCCAATATGAAAATAATTTCTTAATCGTCCTTTTTCTTTTCTAACTATTAAAGCTATTTTTGTATGTGTTTTAAATCCTATAATTCCATAGACAACATGAATTCCAGCTTGTTCCAGTTGTTTTGCCCATTGAATATTATTGTCTTCATCAAATCTTGCTTTTAGTTCAACAAGAGTCATTACTTCTTTCCCATTTTCTGCAGCTCTCATTAAAGCTGTGATGATAGGAGAATCCTTTGAAACTCGATATAAAGTAATTTTTATCGCCATTACAAGTGGATCATCAGCTGCTCTGTTTATAAATTCTTCAACTGAAGTTCTAAATAAGTCGTAGGGATGATGAAGCAGAATATTTTTTTTCCTAAGTATCTTAAAAATAGAATTTTGATTTTTGTTTGTAGATAAATCTAAATTTTTTAATTCTGGGTGAGTTTTCCCAATCAGTAGATTATCTTTTAAATCATCTCTATTAATTTTTGTTAGCTGATTTAAATCGTCTAAGCCCAATAAACCTTTGCAAAAGTATATATATTCTTCTTGTATTGAGATACTTCCAATAAGTAACTTTAGAATATTTTCTGGCATATCCGATTCAACTTCTAATCTAACTACATCTCCACCTAATCTTCTTTTTTGCAAACTTTGTTCAACTGCTAAAAGAAGATCATCAGCTTCAAGTTCTTTTAATTCTAAATCCGCATCTCTTGTCACTCTAAAAAAGGAGTAATCTATACATTCCATTCCATTAAATAAAGTATTTATATTATTTCCAATTAAATCTTCAACACTTATGAAGACATGAGAACTTTCATCACTATGTTGATTAATTTCATTGGGAATTTGTATAAATCGATTTATATTTTTTGTTGGGATTTTGACTCTGACAAACTGATCTTTAGAATCTTCCTCATCTTTTATTAAAGCTGCTAAATTTAGACTTAAATTACTTATAAAAGGGAATGGATGTGCTGGATCGACAACTAATGGAGTTAGTAATGGGAAAATAGATGAAGTAAAGAAGTTATTACACCAATTTTTTTGATTTTCACTTAGATCCTTATATTTTTTTAAAATCACACCTTGCTCTTTTAATTCGTTATTTAATTCATTATTTACATAGCTCTCTTGAAGAGTAGTTAATTTTTTTACTTCCTTGTTGATTTTTGTTAATTGCTCTTTAGGGGTAAGTCCGTCAATACTTTTTTTAGTAATTTCCGCTTCAACTTGCGCCTTTAATGAAGCTACTCTTACCATAAAAAATTCATCAAGATTATTGCTAAAAATTGCACAAAATTTCACTTTATCTAGGATTTTGTACTCCTTTTCCATACCAGTTAGGAGTACTCTTTTATTGAATTCAATCCAACTTAATTCTCTATTAATAAAAACATCAGTCTGGCTTTTCATTAAAAAACTTTTGATTTTTGATTTTTAAAAAAATTATTATTTTTACCCTCTGCAATAAGGTATATCATGAAAAGTAAGATAACGGAACCAGCTATAAAAGGTGATTTAGGACCAAAACTATCATAAACCCTTCCAGCCATTGCAATTCCTAAAACACCTCCAAGACTCTGTAGACCTTGAAGGTTACTTAAAATTGATCCTTGTTTATCAACGTCTAATTTCTTTGATATTAGTGCTCTTAAGGTGGGCGTAATTAGTCCTGCCCCAACGGCTAAAAATGAAACAGCTGAATAAATATTAATTGTTGCATTTTCTTTTGGAGCAGTTATTAAAAGAGCACATGCTACAAGAATAAAGCCTGATCCGATAAGTGTTAATCGCATTTCGCCAAATTTCTTTACCAGAGGCCCTATTAGTCCTCCTTGAACGATAATTGCAATTACTCCTACTACAACAAGAGTTCCACTTGATGCTTTCGTCGTCCAGTTTAATGATTCTTGAAGGAAAAATATAAGGATATTGGTGAGTCCAGTAAAAGCAATAAAGTAAATAAAGAAAGCTAATGATAATTTTTTAATTTTTTCTTCTTTGAAAACTGTAAATAGTTCTTTTAAAGGGTTTTTTAAAATAGTTGTTGATTTATTTGAGTCACTATTAGGCTTGGTTTCTGGTAAGTAAAAAAATACAAGGATGAAATTTATTATTGGAATGATTGAGGCTATTAGAACTGGAATAATAAAATTATTATTTGTATTTTTTGCAAAAATTACAACAAAAATATTACCTAAGAAAAAACTTAAACCAAAAGCTACACCAATAAGACCAAATGTTTTTGCTCTTTTTTCAGGGCTTGAAATATCTGCAAGAATTGTTGTCGCGGTAGCTGCAGTTCCCCCACTTAATCCATCTATGAGTCTAGCTAAAAATAATAAAAATAACGGGATAGAAGCTATTGAATTTGACCAATTAAAAAGAACCGTAAAAGATAATATTGATATTCCTATTACTGAACCAGTAATACAAAAAAGAGTAACAGGTCTTCTTCCATATCTATCACTCATAAGTCCTATAAAAGGAGAAGCTGTAAATTGAGCTAATTGGTAAGTGCATGATAATAAACCATATGTACTTGCTTTAGAGTCAAAAAGTAAAACAAATGAAGGTAGTATGGGTAACAGTATACTTTCACTTAAACGATCATTTAAAAGAGTAATAAACGCACTAAGAAGAGTAAATTTTTTATTTGGCTTTAATAAACTTTCTTTCACAATATTTACCTTCATTTCGATTAACTTCTACTACCATACTTGTTAATGGAGATTATTGTGCCCGGCATTGTTTATTTAGTTGGAGCAGGTCCTGGCGACCCTGAGCTTTTAACTCTTAAAGCTTTACGCCTAATAAAAACTTGTGATGCATTAGTTCATGATGCTTTAATCCCGGATGAAATAACACAAGAGGCAGGAAAAAATACAGAAATTTTCCATGTAGGTAAAAGAGCTGGGAAGTGTTCTGTACCTCAGGCTGAAACCAATGCTCTTATTTTGAAATTGGCAAAAGAAGGCAAAAATGTTGTAAGGCTTAAAGGGGGAGATCCTTTTGTCTTTTCAAGAGGTGGTGAAGAAGTATCGTTTTTAGAAGAAAATGGAGTTTCAGTTGAAATAGTGCCAGGGATTACTTCTGGTATAGCTGCCCCCACATACTTTGGTATTCCACTTACTCATAGAGATGCTGCGAGTTCTGTAACTTTCGTCACTGGACATGAGCGTGTAGATAAGGAAAAAAAGACAGTGAATTGGAGAGATTTAGCTAAATCATCAGATAGCTTAGTAATTTTTATGGGTATAAAAAATATTGAATTTATTGTGGAAGAATTAATTCTAGGTGGTTTAGATAAGAGTACTAAATGTGCTGTTATTCAAGAAGCTACTTTAAAAAATCAAAAATGTTTTATAGAGAAATTAGATAATCTTCCGGATAAAATCAAAGATAAAGAATTTTTAGCTCCATCAATTATCGTTATTGGAAAAATTGTTGAATTTAAGGTTAATAACAATATAACTAAAGTATCTGATGTCTATTTACCAGATATTAATAAAGTTCAACTATATAATAAATCCCAAAAGTAAATTGGATCGAATTTAGGTTTAAGCTTTAAATCATTAATCTGATTAATTTGTCTGCAAGATAAGCTATTAATTGCAACTATTATGTCATCATTTTGAAATTCTGGAAGAATTAATTCTTCTTTTACAATTTTCAATTTTAAAGCTTCAGAAACCATAATCCCCTCTAAACAGCCGCTTTCTTTTCTAGGAGTTATCCATTGATTATTTCTGTTAATTAGAAGATTAAATGTACTTCCACAACAAAGTTCACCTGATGTATTCAAAAGGATACAATCATCAAATGATTTTTCATTAGCTTCTATCAAAACTTGTATTGCCTGATTATATGAAAATGTTTTGCATTTGTTTATAAGACTGAATTCATTTATTTTTTCCGTTTGACTAATGCAAACGCTTATCGGATGAAAATTTGGTTTGATTCTATAGAACTCAAGCCATAAATTATCCAAATCTTTTGTCTCTGAAGTGCTATCAATTGTTAGTTTTCGGCCTTTATTAGTTCCTCGACTATAGTTGATTCTTACTGAAGCAAATTGATCATTTTTAAGCGATAACTTTCTAATTCCATCTTGAATAAGTTGTCTCAAAGTTACTTCATTTATTTTGAGATTTATATTTAAAATCTTGCTACTATTTTCTAACCTTTTCAGATGTGTATCAAAAAGAATAGGTTTGTTTTCTTTTATCAAAATGGTTTCAAATATACCATCTGCAAATTTTAATCCTCTATTATTAGCAGCAATAAATATTCTATCAATATCTAACCATTGATCCTTGTACCAGCCTAATGCTTCAATCATTTTAGTGAATCAATTAACGGTAAAAGTTTCCACTTTAGTTCATTAGTTTCCTCTTCAGGGTTTGAGTCAATAACTATTCCGCAACCAGCATATATATTGATTTTTTTGTCTTTAATTAAAAATGATCTTATTAGTATATTGCTGTCAAACTCTCCATTCCAGTCAAGCTTCAAAAATGAGCCACAGTATGGTCCGCGTTCACATTCTTCTAATTCAAAAAGTCTCTGACATGATCTTAATTTAGGTGCTCCTGTTATAGAGCCTCCAGGCCAACAAGCTTTTAGTAAATCAATCCAGGTCTTGTCATGTTTTAATTTTCCTCTGATTACCGATGTTAAATGATGCACTTTTAAGAAACTTTCAAGTTTTAATATTTCTGGCACCATAATGCTACCTGTTTCGCAAACTTTACTTAAATCATTTCTTATTAGGTCAACAATCATAATATTTTCGGCTCTATCTTTTTCATTCGTTATTAAATCGATAGCATTAAGTGCGTCTTGATTTAAATCCTTATTTCTAGATCTAGTACCTTTGATAGGTCTTGATTCTACAAAATTTTTATTATCTATTTTTATAAATCTTTCTGGCGAGGTAGATAATACAGCCTCTTTATAATTTTCATTTGTTATTATTATTCCTCCAAAGGGAGCTCTTAATTTCTTTCTTATTTTCAAATAAATATCCAGAGGATTATAGTTTTTGGAAGATTCAATTTCGCATTTAGTTGTTAGGTTTGCTTGAAATATATCCCCTAGGGAAATTAATTTTTTCAATTTTAGAATATTTTTCTGAAATTTTTCGGCCATTTCGTCCAAATTTATTTTTGAAAAATCAAAATTCAAATTTGTTTTAATAATATTTTCTTCTTCAATTTTTTTTATATTGTTGATTATGTTTTTATAATTCATTAGTTCAGATGAGTTCGTGCCTTCGATAATGATTTCTTTTTTTATTAGATTACATTTAATGATTGGATCATATGATGCAATCCATAAAGTTGCCATATTTGATTTTCGCCACGGGTTTTTTGGTTCTATGTAAATTCCAGCTTCATAACTTAACCATCCGATCCAAAATCCTTTTTCAATATTTTTTAAATTATCAAATGGATTATTAGTTTTGTCTAAGTTGTTGATATCTCTAGATTGGATAATTTTTTTAGGTTTAATTCCTATTATTGACCATTCCCCATTTTCTTTGCCATCGCTGTCTAGCCAAGCTAATCCTTTATCTCCAAATTTTTTTGTTACATGATGTGTAATCAGTGCTGGATCTATCCATTTTTCTAGAATTATTTTTTTTATTTTCATTTTTTATTATTGTTATTAAGCCATTTTTCATAAGCAGCATTTCTAATTCTGCAGCTATCACACTTACCGCATGGTTTTGAATTACCCGAATAACAACTCCATGTTTTATCTAAAGGGACATGATTATCAAAAGCTAATTTAATAATTTCCTCTTTATTTAAATCTAATAGTGGTGTCCAAAGTTTTATTGGATTATTTTCTCTTCCTCTTTTATTGGCTAAGTCTGCTAACTCTTGAAATTTTTTAATGTAGTCAGGTCTGCAATCTGGATAACCAGAATAATCTAGTGCATTAACTCCTAATCCTATAAAATCAGCATCTATTGCTTCGGCATAACTTAGTGCAACGGAAATAAATATAGTATTTCTCCCGGGAACATAAGTATTAGGAATTTTATTAGTTTGTACTCCTTCTATTGGAATATTTTTTTGAGTATCAGTTAATGACGAGCCTCCCCATAAAGATAAGTCAAGCTTAATGATTTTAAATTCGTTGATATCAAAGTGTTTTGCAATTATTGATGCAGAATTCAATTCTTTTTTATGACGTTGACCGTAGTCAAATGAAAGGCCAAAAATTTTAGCTTCGGATTTTTTGGCGATACCAGTAACTGTAGAAGAATCTAAACCTCCAGATAATAAAACTACTATCGATTTATTTTTAAGAGTCATATGATTTCAATTAATTTTTAAGTATTTGTGAGTTTGAAGGCTCAATTTCCAATCGGGGTTATTTTTTACGAAATCAATAGCAAGAGAAAAACCATTCGCATTGTTCCATGCTGGCTGTAAATAAAAAATTTTATCTTCTTTTTTGAGGCCATCTTCGCTTTTAGAGAGTTGATATTGTTTTAAAGTTTCTTTTTTTATTTGAATAGCAAATTCAATATCTTCTATTTCATTTATGATTATTTTGATCTCATTACAGTTTTTTAAAAAATAATTTTTTGGAGGTGAGTGTCTTTTAGGAGATAAAGTAATCCAGTCATAGCTTCCTGATATCGAATTAACTCCACTTGTCTCAATATGAATCTTCATTGGCTTTTGTTCTTCTCCCACTGTCATTTTTTTTATAGCTTTGCAAAAATTATCCAAGTTATGTTGTAAAGGTTCTCCACCTGTAATAACGCAAAAAGATGCTCCTTTTTTTCTGGCAATTTTTATGCGATCTATTATTTTTTCAATTGATATAGAAGGGTGTTTTTTCTCGTCCCATGAATTCTTGGTATCGCACCACGAACATCCAACTTTGCATCCGGCTAATCTTACAAAAAAAGCACTTTTTCCAGCGTGATAACCTTCACCTTGTAATGAATGAAATTGTTCGACTAAGGGTAAAAAATTTGTCATTTTCATTCAAAAAAATAAAGAATATTAATTTGATTGAGTTAACTTATCTTGAGAGGCTTTTATTAATCCTTTAAATAAAGGATGAGGTTTGCCAGGTCTTGATAAAAACTCAGGATGATATTGACAGGCTAAGAAGTATGGATGATTTTCTAACTCAATTAACTCAACTAATCTGCCATCTGGTGATGTACCACTAATTTTGTATCCAGAATCTAAAAAACTTTGTTTGTAGTAATTATTAAATTCGTATCTATGCCGATGTCTCTCATAAATAACATCCTCATCATATAAGTTTTTTCCAGTTGTATTTTTTGTCAGTCTACATGGATAAACTCCAAGTCTCATTGTCCCACCTAAATCAACTACATCTTCCTGTTCTGGTAATAAATGTATCACTGGATTTTGAGTGTTTGGGTCTAGTTCTGAACTAGATGCATCTGGAAGATTAGCTACATTCCTGGCCCATTCTATAACTGCACATTGCATGCCAAGGCACAAACCTAAAAAGGGAATTTTATTTTCTCTTGCGAATTTTATAGCCGAAATTTTTCCATTTACTCCTCTATTGCCAAATCCCCCAGGTACGACAATTGCATCAACTTCATTTAAGTAAGTTTCTGCTGAATTTTTTTCTATCATTTCAGCACTTACCCAATGTAAATCTAATAAAGCCCTTTGTTCAATGCATGCATGTCTTAAAGCTTCAACAACGGATAAATATGCATCTCCAAGTTCAATATATTTGCCTACAAGTGCAACTTTTATTGGATCTCCAGGATTTCTTAGGTTGTGTATTAGTTGCTCCCAATTTTTCAAATCACATTTTTTATCTTCAAGGTCTAAATACTTCAAGGTTTCTTTGCATAAACCTTCTTTTTTTAAAGAAAGAGGTACAGAATATATACTGTCTGCATCTAAAGCTTCAATTACAGAGTTCATATTGACACCGCAAAAACCACTAAGCTTTTTTTTAAGAGCTTCATTAATAGATTTATCACTTCGGCATACAAGTAAATCTGGCTGAATTCCAATTGATCTTAATTCTTTCACCGAATGTTGTGTTGGTTTAGTTTTTATTTCGCCAGAGGTTTTGATGTAAGGAAGTAATGTTACGTGTATGTATGCAACATCGTTCCTATTGACATCATTTTTGAATTCTCTTATTGCCTCTAAAAAAGGTAGAGATTCAATATCACCAACTGTTCCACCAATTTCAGTAATAATAATATCTGCATTGCTGTTAGCAGCTACTCTATGAATCCTTTCTCTAATTTCTCCCGTTATGTGAGGTATTACTTGCACAGTTCCACCGTTATAATTACCTCTTCTTTCTTTATTAATAACTGCTTGATAAATAGATCCAGTAGTCACACTATTTAACCTAGTCATTGCAGTATCAGTAAATCTTTCATAGTGACCTAAATCTAGATCGGTTTCAGCCCCATCTTCGGTTACAAATACTTCTCCATGTTGAAAAGGGCTCATTGTTCCTGGATCAACATTTAGATATGGATCTAGTTTTAATATTGAAACACTATATCCTCTAGATTTTAATAATCTTCCTAAGCTTGCAGCTACAATCCCTTTACCAATGCTAGAAACTACTCCTCCGGTGACAAATACAAATTTTGACATTAAATATTTTTAATTAAGCACAGCCTCCTTATATTTTATTTAAACAAAAAACTTTTAGAACATCCATATATATTCTTATTCATCAATTGTTATTTCAATATCTAATTCTTTTAATTGTGATTCAGAGACATTGGAAGGTGCATTTGTGAGAAGACATTTTGCTTGTTGATTTTTTGGAAACGCAATGGTTTCTCTGATTGAATCTGCACCAATGATCAGCATGGTAATACGATCCAATCCAAACGCTATTCCACCATGAGGAGGAGCCCCCATTTCTAAGGCTTCTATTAAAAATCCAAATTTTTCATCAATCTCTTTATCAGTAAGTCCTACCGTTTTCAGAACCTGTCTTTGTAAGTTCGCCTCATGAATACGTAAAGAGCCACCTCCTAACTCCAATCCATTAAGAACTAAGTCATAAGCATTTGCTGTAGAGCTCTCAATTTCTTTTTTCAAGTTTTCAGAATCTTTAGATTTTATATTTTTTGGCGAACAAAAAGGATGATGTAAAGCTTCATATCTATTTTCATCTTCATTTCTCTCAAACATAGGGAAATCAGTTACCCATAAGAAATTCCATTTGCTTTTATCTATGAGATTTAATTCTTTTGCGATATATTGTCTAACCCTATCTAATGACTGATTGACAATTTGTTTATCTCCAGCTCCTAAGAGGATTAAGTCTCCATCTTTTGCTTCTGTGATTTTTAAAATATCAGCTATATGCTCTTCACTTAAATTATTTTTAATTGCCCCAATAGTCTCAAGCTCATCTCCTTTGACCCTTATAAAGGCTAAACCTCCAGCTCCTGCGTCTTGAGCTACTTTGAAGATGTCCCCTCCCGGTTTAATTCTTACGTTGCTAATACTTGAATTACCTCCTTTGACTGTTATGGATTTTATATACCCTCCAGACTTAATTGCCTTGGTGAAAATATTAAATCCAATATTACCTAATACTCCTCCTAAATCTTTCAATAACATTTGATATCTAGTATCTGGTCTATCAGTGCCGTAATTATCCATTGCTGCCTGCCATGTCATTCTTGGAAAAGCATTATTAAAATTAATATTTAACACTTCTTTCCATATTTTTTTTATGAGATTTTCATTAAAAGAAATTATTTCTTCTTCACTAATAAAGCTCATCTCAATATCTAATTGAGTAAACTCTGGCTGTCTATCTGCCCTTAAGTCTTCATCACGGAAACATTTTGCGATTTGATAATACTTATCTAAGCCCCCAACCATTAAAAGTTGTTTAAAGAGTTGTGGGGATTGAGGTAAAGCAAAAAATTCTCCATTTGAAAGACGTGCAGGAACAAGAAAATCGCGAGCCCCTTCAGGAGTTGACTTTGTAAGTAATGGGGTCTCTACTTCTGTAAATCCAAAATTATCAAGAAATTCTCTAGCAACTTTAATAATCTTATGTCTTGTTTTTAAATTTTCTAGTAATTTTCCCCTTCTTAAATCAAGGTATCTATATTTTAATCTGAGTTCCTCTTTTGTATTTTCATAATCATGTATAGATACTGGAAAAGGTAAGTTGTTTTTAATTTGGTTGAGAATTTGCAAATCTTTAACCTTAAGCTCTAACTCTCCAGTACTTAAATTTGAATTTATGGAATCTTTGGGCCTTTCATTAATAATTCCGCTGACCATTATTACTGTTTCATTTCTTAGAGTTTCTGCCTGTTTAAATAGATCTGCACCATCATCGGGGTTAATTGTTATTTGTAGGAATCCACTATGGTCTCTTAAATCAATAAAAATTACACCACCATGATCTCTTCTTCTATCTACCCATCCGCATAAATTAACTAATTTACCAATATCTGTATTATTGAGTTCTTCACAAATTTTGTTTCTCATCTAAGTATGGTTTATTTATCAATAACTTATAATAATTCTTTAAGGGTAAATTTAGTTAATAATTCTTTTTATAAAACGCTCTTTTTGTTATAACTCCGTTGAATTTTTTGCCTCTTATTAATATTTCAACTTCATTATTTATTAAGGCATGCGAAGTATTGATGTATGCAAAAGCAATAGCTTGTTGTTTAGTTGGAGACCAACTGCCGCTAGTGATAGTTCCAATATTCTCATCACCTTTAAGCACTGCGCACCCTTTTCTTCCTATTGCTTTACCTTTTATAGAGAGACCAACTAACTTTTTTTGAATGCCTAATCTTGACTGTTCTTCAAGAACTCTTCTGCCAATGAATTCGTGATCATTTTCTAGATGTACTAGCCATCCTAACCCTGCTTCATATGGAGAAGTTTCTTCATTTATGTCTTGCCCATAAAGATGCATGCCTGCTTCAAGTCTAAGAGTATCTCTAGCTCCTAAACCACAAGGTGCAACATTTTTAGTAATTGAGAAATCCCATAAATTAATTGCTGCTTTTTTAGATAAAAGTATTTCTAGACCATTTTCCCCCGTATAGCCTGTCTTTGAAAAGAAAATTTTTTCCTTAGGCGAAATATGTTCAAAAATTTTATATTCACATCCAAAGTTAGGGATATGTGAGATCGAAGATTCAATCCATTCTTCAAATAAACCGAATGAGTTTTTTCCCTGTAGTGCTAAAAGTACTTTGTCTTTTTTAAAGTTTGTTATCGAAATTTCAGATATATTTAAATTATTTTTTATCCACTGAAAATCTTCTTCATATCTACTTGCATTAACTATTAACAATAATTCTGATATGTCATTTTTTTGTATACCAAGTTCATAAATTATTAAGTCATCTATTATTCCTCCTTTATCATTGAGCATTACTGTATAAAGCCCCTGACCTTCACAAAAGGAGTATAAATTAGTAGGAAAAAGTTTTTGAATATAATCCTTTGGATTGATTCCTTTGATAGAAATCACACCCATGTGAGAAATATCAAATAATCCTGCTGAATATCTAACTGATTCATGCTCTTTAATTAATCCTGAAAATGATATGGGCATTTCCCAACCTGCAAAATCCACTAATTTTGCATTGGATTCAACATATTTTGAATAAAGAGGACTTTTTAGCAAATCCATGAAATATTTAGTTTCTATTTAGTATTTCTACACTTTAGTTTAGAAATTTTTTATTGCATATATTCTAATGACAAAATTAAGCTTCTAAGTACTTTGGCTGCAACTAAGCTACTTACTCCGCTTCTATCAATTTCTGGAGATAATTCCACAATATCTGATCCCACGATTCTAAGGTCTTTTAAAGTTTTAAGTATCTCTTCAAAATCATTCCAAAAAAATCCTCCCGGTTCTGGAGTGCCCGTCCCTGCTAATAAACTGGGATCAAACCAATCTAAATCTATTGTTAAATAGATTGGAGACTTAGCGTATGGAAGAAGAGCTTGTTTTAACTCATATGCATTTCCGCCTGGACAAAAGTTAACTAATTGGTTGTTGTTATGCATAATTTCAAATTCTTCCTTAGTCCCGCTTCTAATTCCTACTTGCAAAATTTTCTTTTCAGGTAGCACTTCTAAGCACCTTTTCATAGTACAAGCATGACTATGTTCATTTCCTATATATGATTCTCTTAAATCTGCATGAGCATCAAGTTGAACCAATATCAAATCTGGATATTTTTTTACTAATGCTTCAATTGCACCTCTTGTAATAGAGTGTTCGCCGCCAAGCATAATAGGACTAAGGCGTTTACTAATTAAATAATTTGTTGCTGATTTAACCGATTCAATAACGGACTTTGAGTCATTTTTATCAATTAGTATTGATCCAAAATCAACATACATAATATCCTCTAAGTCTTTTTTTATTTTTGGACAATATGTTTCTAAACAAGAACTGACTTGTCTTATTGCTTCTGGACCAAATCTTGCTCCTGGTTTAAACGAACATGTCCCGTCATAATTAACTCCAAATATTCCAATTGAGCAATTTTCGGGACTTCTTTTTGCTCCCATATAAATTGCATTTTCGTTATCAAATAAATTTTTTGTCATCTTATGAATCTAGTTCTTTTACAATTTTATTTGGCATCATTTTGAATGCTGCATTTTGAAAATTTAAATTCCAAACTTCACATCCTTTTTCTATTTTTACGACTTCATCATAATTTTGCTTTGATAAACTTAGATCTTCTGAAGAAGCAAATGTCCAACTCCAAATCCCGCTTGGATATATAGGCACAAAGGAATACATAGTTTCAGAAACTTTAAATATATTTTTTAGGCTTTTCAAAATATTTATGTGAATATTTTTGAAGGATTCAGGAGATTCGCTTTGAGTTGCTAATATCCCCCTTGGTGCAAGTATTCTCTTACATTCTTTATAAAAAGAATGTGAAAATAATAAATTTGAAAATTCTGAGGGATCTGAACAATCTATAAATATAACGTCGTAAAAATTATCTTTTGTTTTTTTTACCCATTTAACGCCATCATCAATATGTATTTCTAATCTTTTGTCATTCCATGCTTCGCCTGCAATTTCTTTTAGAAATTTTTTAGATATTTTGATTACCTCCTCATCAATTTCTACTAGATCAATTTTTGATATTTGAGAATATTTAACGCATTCTCTTACAGTACCACCGTCACCACCGCCAATAATTAGTACATTAGATTTTTCGTCAATGCTACTTAATGCAGGATGCACAAGACACTCATGATAATATTTCTCGTCTTTTAATGATGTCATCCAGCAACCATCTAACATTAAAGCTTTACCATAATATTCATTTTCAATAACAATAATTTCTTGATATTTTGAGGTTTTTTTAATTAGAATTTTCCCATTGAGGCCTAATCTTGAGCCTTTATGATATTCATCTATCCATGTTGTAATATCTGTCATTTGCTTTTAGGAATTTTGCCCGCCAGTTTTTGTTTGGCTATTTGCCAAAGCCGTTGAAAGTCTTTAGGAGTTTGTTTTTTCATATTATCTCCTGCATGCTCTTCGACGATTGAAAATCTGTCTAAAAATTTCATATTAGTTTTTTGAAGAGCTGATTCAGGATTGATCTTTAAAAAGTTTGAGAGATTAAGAAGGGTAAAGTAAATATCCCCAAATTCATTTTTTATCTCTGAATCATTTTTACTTTTAATTGCTTCTTTTAATTCATCAATCTCTTCTTCTAACTTTTTAAAAATCTCATCAGTACTTTCCCACTTGAAGCCATGTTCTTTAACAACATTTGTGATTTTACCTGTTCCAACCGTTGGCGGTAAATTTTTAATTTTCAAATTTAAATTTCTACTAATTGAAGATTTCATATGAGGTGCTTCTTTTTCTAAATTTTTTATATTTACCCAAATCTGTTGTGATTTTTTTAATGATACTTTTTCTTTTTTGTTAAAAATATATGGATGTCTATTAATAATTTTCTTGTTTAGATTTTTTATAACATCATTTAGTGTAAATTCTTTTTCTTCGTAACCGATTTCAGCATGAAGCATGACTTGTAATAAAAGATCTCCTAACTCCTCACACATGTTATCTGCATTTTTTTCATATATCGCATCTATAAATTCATTACTTTCTTCATACAAAAATGGGATCAACGATATATGAGACTGTATTTTCTGCCATGGACAGCCCCATGTTTTATCTTTTAATGCTTTGATATTAGATATTAAGTTTTTAAAACTATTTATAGTCTCTAAATCGGAATTGCTTTCCAATTTATATCTATTGTTTGAGGACATAGGATATATTTTATTAATTAAATTTTGCCTCAATCATGAAATATTTAAATACTTAGTATAAATTTTTCAACTTCATCTATTAGAATGATCTATTATAAGGGCGATTAGCTCAGCGGTAGAGCGCCTGCCTTACAAGCAGGATGTCCCTGGTTCGAACCCTGGATCGCCCATTTATTATTTTTCTAATGACTGAGATCGTCAATCTTTCAATCAGTCAAAATGCTGCTTCAGAACTATCTAGGCAAGCTTCTTTTGGAGGTTCTCCAGGAGAAATGTCGATTGATTTGGTAGAGGATAAAAATTGTTCCGAAGGATGGATGCATATTAAATTAAGGCCAGGTACATGTAATGGATCCCCTATTTCAAGAACTGAAGGAGTAACTTTATATGCGGATGTAAAAAAGTTTAATTTACTGAAAGATTTAAAATTAGATTATTACGGTGATTTGAGCGGTGGTGGATTTCTTATTTCAACACCAAAAAATGCAAAACGTTGTTCCTGTGGTTCTGGTTTTAAACTTTTGTAGAATGGATGTGTCTTTTTTTGCAAACTAATATTATTTTCATTAATTGGCTGCTCTCAAGATAAAATAAACAAAAAGTTTATCGAAATAAAATTTAGACATGACAGAGATGAATGATCAATTATCTTTAGAGAATTATTCACCTTTTGAAGTAGAGAAAAAGTGGCAAGAAAAATGGGAAAGTCTAAAGGCGTTTAGTCCTAACCCTGAGGATGATGGTGAGCCTTTTTGTGTTGTTATTCCGCCACCAAATGTAACTGGTTCTTTGCATATGGGGCATGCATTTAATACGGCTTTGATAGATGTTGTAGTACGTTTTCAAAGACTGTTAGGTAAGAATGTTTTGTGTTTACCGGGAACTGATCATGCTTCAATAGCTGTTCAAACTATTCTCGAAAAACAATTAAAAAGTGAAGGAAAAACAAGCGAGGATATTGGAAGAGATGAATTTCTTAAAAGAGCATGGAACTGGAAAGAACAAAGTAGTGGAAGAATAGTTTCTCAATTAAAAAGGATAGGATATTCAGTTGACTGGACTAGAGAAAGATTTACTCTTGATCAAAAATTAAATGAAGCAGTTATTGAGGCTTTTAATATTCTTTATAAAAAGAATTTAATTTATAGAGGCGAATATTTGGTTAATTGGTGCCCTGAATCTCAATCTGCCGTAAGTGATCTTGAAGTGGAAATGCAAGAAGTAAATGGTCATTTATGGCATTTTAAATACCCTTTAATTTCTGAAAGTGGTGAATACTTAGATAAGTACTTAGAAGTTGCAACAACAAGACCAGAAACTCTTTTGGGTGATACTGCTGTGGCAGTTAATCCTGATGATGATAGATATAAAGAATTTATTGGACTCAAAGTAAAAGTTCCTTTCGTTGATAGAGAAATACCTATTATCGCTGATTCACATGTTGATAAAGATTTTGGTACAGGTTGTGTGAAGGTTACTCCAGCTCATGATCCAAATGATTTTGCAATAGGAAAAAGGCATAATTTAAAACTAATTAATGTAATGAACAAAGATGGAACTTTAAATATTAATGCAGGTATTTTTCAAAATTTAGATAGATATGACGCTAGAAAGAAAATTATCAAAGAATTGGATAATTTAGGCCTGCTGACAAAGATAGACGATTATAAACATACTGTTCCTTTTTCTGATAGAGGTAAGGTGCCAATTGAACCTTTATTGTCAACACAATGGTTTTTGAAAATGGATGATATATCACAAGGATGTCTTAATAAAATTGATTCTAAAAAACCATCGTTTATCCCTCCACGCTGGGAGAAAGTTTATAAGGATTGGTTAGAGAATATTAATGATTGGTGTATCAGTCGGCAATTGTGGTGGGGGCACCAAATACCGGCCTGGTATGTTTTAGATGAATCTCAAGACTCAATAGAACAAAATACTCCATATATCGTTGCAAGAAATGAAGAGGATGCCTTAATCGAAGCTAATAAAAAATTTGGATTAAATATTAAATTGGTTCGTGATAAAGATGTTTTGGATACATGGTTTTCAAGTGGTTTGTGGCCTTTTTCAACCCTTGGTTGGCCAAATATAAATGATCCTGATTTTAAAAAATGGTATCCAAATAGTGTTCTTGTTACTGGTTTCGATATTATTTTCTTCTGGGTGGCAAGAATGACAATGATGGGGAATACTTTTACAAAGAATATTCCTTTTAGGGATGTTTATATTCATGGTCTAGTGCGAGATGAAAACAATAAAAAAATGAGTAAAAGTTCAGGTAATGGTATTGATCCAATACTATTAATTGATAAATATGGTTCTGATGCTCTACGATTTGCTTTAATTCGAGAAGTTGCAGGCGCTGGACAAGATATCCGGCTTGATTTTGATAGGAAAAAAGATACATCTTCAACCGTTGAAGCTTCAAGAAATTTTGCGAATAAATTATGGAATGCAACTAAATTTGTGCTAATTAATAAAACTTCTAATAATAATTATTCGCTTAATGAGAGTGATGAAACTTCTTTAGAGTTATGTGATAAGTGGATTTTATCGAAATTGAATCAGGTAAATATAAAAGTCGCTGCTTTTTTGACAGAATATAAATTGGGAGAATCTGCGAAACTTCTATATGAATTTACGTGGAATGATTTTTGTGACTGGTATGTAGAATTTTCTAAACAAAGGTTTAATAATAAAGAGACTAAAAATAGACAAATATCTGAAAAAGTTTTAATAAAAGTGCTCAATGATATTTTGGTAATGATTCATCCTTTTATGCCGCACATTACTGAGGAACTTTGGCATGTGTTGCAACTAAAACCAGATAATGCATTATTATCTCTTCAAAAATGGCCAATTCACGAAAATAAATTTGTTGATAATAAGCTTGATAATTCCTTTCAGCAACTCTTTGAAATTATTAGGCTGATTAGAAATTTGAGAGCTGAATTAGGTCTTAAGCCATCAGAAAAAAGTCCTGTATATTTAATTTCAGACAATGATGAATTGATTGATTTTTTAAAAACTTTAGTTGATGATATTCAAACCTTAACTAAATCTTCTGAAGTATTTATTTTTAAAACTAATGCTGTTGATAAAAAAGAGTTCGCTAAATCTTTTTCCGGGATAATTAGTGATTTAGAGGTTTATTTACCTTTTCAGGATTTTGTAAATATAGATGCATTAAAGGAAAGGTTAACCAAGGATTTAAAAAAGGTGAATATTGAATTAGAAAATTTAAATAAGAGATTATCTAATAACAATTTCGTTGATAAGGCTCCAAAAGATATTGTTGATGAATGCAGATTTAAATTAAATGAGGGTTCGGTACAAAAGGAAAGAATCACTAAAAAACTCGAACTTTTGAATTGAGAATGAATATATTTCTTGAAAATATTTATAATTTGTCTTTTTTTTTTAATACTGGTTTTGGGATCTTTTCGTTTGTTTGTATTTATATTTTAATTGTTTTATTAATACTTCCAGCCTCTTGGTTATCTTTATTATCAGGTTTTTTATATGGCTCATATTTAGGATCAATTATCGTTTTCATTTCCGCTTCCATAGGCGCATCAGTTGCTTTTTTTGTATCAAAAAGTTTTTTTGCAAAAAAGCTAAAAAATCTTTTTAGCCGTTATCCAAAATTAAGTGTTATGGAAAAAGTAGTAGAAAAAGGCGGACTTAAATTAATTTTTTTAGCCAGATTATCGCCGATATTTCCCTTCAGTATTCTTAATTATTTTTATGGTTTGAATAATGTTAAATTTAGAGATTTCGCTCTTGGCCTTATTGGAATAATTCCAGGCACTTTTCTTTATTGCTCAATAGGTAGTTTGGCAAAAAGTATTCAGGAGTTAAAAAATGTGCAATCACCAAATAATTTATATATTACTAGTATTGGAATTATTTCAACTTTTTTAGTTGTATATTTCTCAGCGAAATACTTCAGAGAATATTTTGAAAAATCCTAAGAATCTACTCTTTAATATTCCAATCTCTAATTGATGCAATTAAGATAAACCACAACAGTCTAAATTTACCTAGTAAGGTTTTGTTGGCCTCTAATTCGACATATTTTGCCTGTCCACAAGGTGTTTTTATGAAGTTGAAAACTTTTTTATTCGTCATAAGTCTCTCAAAAAGTCCTGATAATTATTCCTATATTTTATAGCCAAGATTTTTATTTTTTTTATTTAAAAACCACATTTTTCTTTGACTACTTTGTTGAGTATTATTTTTTAAAATTTAAACTTTTTCTCCAGCTTTAAATCCTCTAAAGCATTTGAATCTAGGAAATCTAAGACTAAAAGTTACCGCATCCTTAGATTTCGTTTTAGCATCAGCTCTGATTTCTATAAGTTGACCTATAAGATGACTCCGTTTTGACCAATATTCTTGACGTTGGATATCACTAAATCCGCTTCCACAACTAAGACTGTATTCATACCCATCATCTTCCCCTTCTACTAGGACAGCTCCTAGTCGACCTTTATTGCGACCTGTTCCTTCCTCAACCGATACAACCTTTAAAGTGACTTCAATGAAAGGTTTTGCTTTTAACCAACTGTGTGTTCTTTTACATTCATACATAGCATCAGGATCTTTAATCATTACTCCTTCATATCCACCTTCCACGGCAGCCTTATTTAGCTCTACAAATCTTTTTTGTCCCTCAATGGTGTCGAGATCTACATTTTCCCATTCAAGTGTTTTTACATGTCTTAGAAGCATAGAATGTTTTGCTACCCATTCTTTTACTAATAAACTTCTTGCTGTTTGACTAGTCTTCCATCTCCCTTTTTGGAAGTTTTCAAGGGGACATAAGTCAAATAGGTGGAGAACTGCGTCTTTTGTTTGTTTGCCATCTTTTCTATGAACCTGTTTCATTAAATCCTGAAAGTTAGCACTCATTACTTCACCATCTAGGACTAAGTCATGGGGTGCAGGATCTTCTTTTAACACGTTTTCTATTTCTGAGATAATATGACCAAAATTATGGAATTGTTTCCCATTACGAGAAAACATTTCTACTTTATTTTGTCTAATAATAGTTAAGACGCGCACTCCATCTAATTTGATTTCAATTTGCTTTTTTCCTATCATTTTTTTTTCATGATTTGCACTGTCATGAGCTAGGGGACATGAAAAAATAGGAATCGCATATTTGGGAAATTTCTTGGCTATCTTGTTGATTGTTTTTTCAGATACACCACATCTAAGATCTTTAATTAAAACTCGTCTATAAAATCCATTCCACTCTTCTTTTTTGGCAGATTCCATAGCCGTAATAATTGCATCGCGAGCAGCGTGACCAGTAAGTTCTCTTTGAATAAGCTTATTTGCTAATACCCTAAAATCTTTCCATAAAAAATTTTGACTTTTTTCATTCTCTTTTTCAGGAACAATTTTTACACCAAAAGTTACCAATGGATCAAGTGCCATACGGATTCCTTCAAAAAAATCATCTAAACCTTGTTCCATTGCTTCTGAGATGATTTTTTCTTTATCTAATCTACTTGGATGTAATTCTAATTGATGTATTATCTCTTCTTTATACAATTCTTTTTGCCTCACAAGAAATTATTAATTCACTTTTGCTATTCTGTCTATTTTCCAATCATTGTCAGTTTTTGCAAAAGTAAAATCTAATGGGAGCTCATCTTGTTTATCTTCTGATTTTAAATTCAAAGTTATTATGATTTGATCTTCTTGGACTCTAGGTCTTCCTGATTTTAAATTTCTGTATTTATTGAGATTTAAACTAGCTAAAAATTTAAGAAAGTCTTGTCGCTTCACATGAGTTTTATAAGTTTTTGTAGTCAAACCATAAGCTGCATCAATTCTTCCAGCAGCTATTTGATCAAAAAACTTTCTTACTAACGGGTTAATTCCTCTGGCGCTTATAACTAATTTGACTGCATTAAAAGTCCAAAAAGAAACTAGTACAGCTCCGCCAACTAATAGTGCTTTAATTCCTATATCTTTAACTAGTGTTGCATCCATGTTGATTTGAGTTTTTTATTACTTTAAGAAAAGAAATCGTTTTTGATGGCTTTTTTTGTCAAAATAATACTAATTTTAATCCATAATGCCTGTAATTCCTCTTTTACCTTTATTTCACAAATTTAATAGCCAATATTTTGAAAATTCTTTAGCGGTTAATAATCAACCTTTGGTAAAAGTTAGATGGAGTGATAATAGATTAAAAACCACTGCTGGTTTTTATAAAAGAAAAAGAATTAATGGTCTTGTAGATTCTGAAATTATCTTATCGAAACCTATTTTGAGTAAATTATCTACTTGTGAAATAAACAGTACTTTATGTCATGAAATGATTCATGCATGGGTAGATCGGATATTAAAAAAAAATGAAATACATGGTCCAAATTTCTTAAAAAAGATGAATGAAATTAATGAGAAAGAGAAGAATTTTCAAATTTCTGTGAGGCACTCATTTCCTATTGAAAGGAGAGAATTAAAATACATAGGAACTTGCCAAAATTGTGGTGAGAAATTTTTCTATAGGAAAAGGATAAAGAATATTGCTTGTAAAAAATGTTGTGTAAATTTCTTTAATGGATCATGGAATAAAAAGTGTTTAATTTTGTTTGATTAAAAATATAAGGTGTGTTTTTGTTTCTATATTTGGAATTATTTATTTTTTTAATGTAGTTTATTTTTAAAAGCATAATAATTTATGGATTCAAGGAGAATTAGAAATCTTAGAAATAGTTTTGATAAAAATATTGTTGATAAACAGGTTGATAAAATTTTCGAAACTGGAAGACAATTTGTTGATGGAGTATCTGGTGCCAGGCCAGGAAAAAGAAGGAACTCAGATTTTCAAGGAATAACAAGTAAGAGTGTTAAAAAAGTAGGACGATGGGTATCTGAAAAAGTGGATTTATTTTTTGATGAAGATAATGATGATTGGAATGATGAGAATTTGTACGATGATAACAGGGATATTAAGACATTTTCCAGAGAATCAAATGCTTATGAATCTGCTAAACGGCACTCAAAAAGACCTTTAGAAGCAATATCTTTAAGGCAACCAAAAAATTTACAGACAACTGAGCAAAAAAAATTACCTTACGTGAAAGAGAGTAAAGACGAAGATTGGCCAGATGAAATGGATTTCAAAGTTGAAAGATGGCAAAGAGCCTCAGAAACAGAGATTAATACTTCGAGAGATCAATCAAATCAACAAGTTCAATCAAAATCAAGAAATCTTCCCAGATCAAGAAGAAGAAGAGTATAGTTTCGTAAATTCTTTAATTCCTGAATAGCCTAATAAACTTTCTAAATGTGGATTGAATACTTCTCTAATAATTGTTAGGGGCTTTTTGTCTCGAAAAAATCTATAATTTCTTGACCAGAATGGACCTTTAAAACAAAATTGATCCTCTAACCAATTTGAATTAACAAGTGAAATTCGATCAACTTCTCTAAACAATTCTGATCTGTCTTGTGTCAAATTCTTCCATATTGGTTCTTCTTTAGCTTTTAAATTTTCATTCACTTGTTCTGCATTCCACCAACTTTCAGCCCATGCTAGGTTTTTATTATTGTTTTTAATCCATACTTGTCTTCTAATTAAAGGTCCATTTAACTGATTTAATTCTTTAGGTCCCTCTGCGATGAATAGAGGATCTATTTGCATTGAGATTAATTTAATTTTCGTCTCTTGATTAGTTAAAAGCTGTAAATGTCTAGTTGGACTTCCATCCCCAAGCAGCATTAATTTCCACGGACCAGAAATTTTTGGTAACGAATTTTTCACTAAAAAAGTAGAGGCTTTTTCTTCCCATAAAATTTTTGGTGATTTAAAAAGTTTATTATTCAGTGCTCAGACGGAATCCTTTTAAGATGATAACTTTTTTTCGACAAAAATATTTGCCTTTTCTTTTTTTATTTCTCTTATTTTTAGCCAAACAAGTAATGCAGTTAAATCAGCTTTGCTTACACCGGGAATTTTTGACGCATCACCAAAATTTTTTGGCTTTATCTTATTCAAATTTTCTCTAGCTTCTAAAGATAATGTCTCTATCTTTTCATAATTTATTTCTTGAGGCAGAGATTTACAGCTTTGACGATTTATTTGTTCTATGTTGTTTTTTTGTCTTTTAAGGTAACCCTCGTATTTAATATCTATTTCAACACCTTCTTGTATTGAAGAATCTAGATTTTTTTTATTCAAATTATATTTAATTAGATCTGAATAATGAAAGTTTGGTCTTTTTAAGAGTTCTTTCAAAGTTGTTGAGCCTTTGATTTTTGATCCCGTTTCTAATTCTATTTTTTTTGATATTTCATCGGTATTTTTTAAACGAGTGTTATTTAATCTAAATTTCTCTTCTTCGAGGAGGTTCATTTTTTCTTGATAGGCCGACCATCTTTTATCATTAATTAGCCCTATTTGATATCCTAATGGTGTTAATCTTCTATCTGCATTATCTCCTCTGAGAGTTAACCTATATTCACTCCTACTAGTGAGAACTCTATATGGTTCTTTGAGATCTTTTGTAATTAAATCATTGATCATTGTTCCTATATAACTGCTTTCTCTAGTGAAGATTATTGGGTCTTTTTTGTTTAGTTTTCTTGTCGCATTGACTCCTGCAACTAATCCTTGTGCTGCTGCTTCTTCATAACCAGTAGTGCCATTAATTTGTCCGGCGCTAAATAAATATTCAATTTCTTTCGTTTCGAGTGATGTTTGGAGCTGTGTGGCAGGAATGTAGTCATACTCCACAGCATATGCTGGTCGCAACATTTTACATTCACCTAATCCAGGTAAGGTCCTTAAAAGTTCTAATTGAATATTTTCGGGTAAACCTGTAGAAAATCCTTGTACATATATTTCAGGGGTATTAATTCCTTCTGGTTCTAAGAAAATTTGATGTGATTCTTTATCAGCAAATTTGACTATTTTATCTTCAATTGATGGACAATATCTTGGCCCCTTACTATCAATGAAACCGCCGTAAATGGGAGTTAAATGTAAATTGTCTCTAATTAGTTGATGCGTTTTGGTAGTTGTTCTTGTGATGTGACAACTAACTTGGGGCATATTATTTTTTATATCTGGGTCAAACGAAAAATATTTATCTGCTGCAGTACTTGGTTGAATATCTAATTCATCAAAAATGATACTTCTTTTATCAACTCTTGCTGGAGTTCCTGTTTTTAAACGTTCTGTTTTTATACCAATTTCGTGCAAATTCTGAGTAAGACCTTGTGCTGCTTGTTCGCCCGATCTACCAGCTGACATTGATTTATTTCCTATCCATATTCTTCCTTCTAAGAACGTACCAGCTGTGATGATAACTGACCTTGCTGAATAATAACTACCAAAGAATGTTTTTACACCCTTTATTCTTTTTTTTAAGATTTTTTTTGAGTTCAATCCAATTTGTTCAGTTTTTGCAATATCCAGTTCAGTAATCATTGCTTCTTTTAAAGATAAATTATCTGTATTTTGTAGTATTTCGATCATTCTTTTTGAGTATTCTCTTTTATCTGTCTGAGCTCTTAACGCCCATACAGCTGGGCCTCTACTTGCATTTAATATTCTTTTTTGAATAGCTGTCTCATCGGCTAATTTACCAATAATTCCACCTAATGCATCAACTTCATGAACCAACTGACTTTTTGCTGGTCCCCCAACTGCAGGGTTACACGGCTGCCAGGCAATTCTATCTAGATTGATTGTAAATAAGGCAGTAGAAAAACCTAATTTTGCTGTTGTTATAGCTGCTTCACATCCTGCATGTCCTCCTCCAATAACTATGACATCAAAAGATTCATTTGTTGAGTGATGATCTTGCATTTTAGGAGCGATTTAATTAGCTAAATTCCTAAATCTCGTAAATTGAGGTTCAAATAATAATTTAACAGTTCCTACGGGCCCATTTCTATGTTTAGTGACAATGATTTCTGTAATTCCTCTATCTTCAGTCTCTGGATTATAGTATTCATCTCTATAAATCATTAATACTAAATCTGCGTCTTGTTCAATAGATCCTGATTCTCTTAGATCGCTTAACATTGGTCTTTTATTTGTTCTAGACTCTACTCCTCTACTAAGCTGAGATAAAGCTACTACTGGTACTTTTAATTCTCTGGCCATGCTTTTTAGACCTCTTGTTATTCGTGAAAGTTCTTGCACTCTATTATCAGGAGTTGACCCTTCCATCAACTGCAGGTAATCAATCACAATTAATCCAAGTTCTTTTTTTTGTTCAGCTATTAATCTTCTGCAAAGAGATCTCATCTCTAAAACACTTAAGTTAGGCTTGTCATCTATAAATATTGGTAATTGACCTAGTGAATTGATACCTTCTCCGAGTAACGGCCATTCATCTTGTTGTAATCTTCCTGTTCTTAGCCTGCCACTCTCGATTCCAACTTCCATAGAGAGTAATCTATATGTCAACTGTTCTTTACTCATTTCAAGGCTAAATACACACACAGGTAAATCTTGAGATTGTGCAACATTTTTAGCCAGATTAAGAACTATTGAAGTTTTCCCCATTGAAGGTCTTCCGGCAACAATTATTAAATCACTTCTTTGAAAACCTTGAGTCATCGCATCAAGATCGTAGAAATTTACAGGAATTCCAGCTACTGAAGTACCTAATGATCTTGACTCTATTTCATTGAAAGTACTTGTAAGGATTTCAGCTGCTTGAGTCAGACCTTTTGAAGGTTTTTCTTGGCTGATTTCAAATATTTTTTGCTCTGCTTTATCTAGAACTTCATTAGTATCTTGAGTTTGATCAAAACCTAGTTGAACCACTTCATTTCCAGATCTAATAAGTTGCCTTCTCATGAATTTGTCGTTAATTAAATTAGCAACTTGTTCTATGGAAGCTGTAGAGGAAACATTTTCAACGAGTTCTACCAGTTTGCTGTTTCCTCCAATTTTTTCTAGTGATCCATTATCTGCTAACCAAGCACACATTGATGTTAAATCAGTTGGTTTTCCCTGGGTATGCAACATTAATGCTGTTCTAAAAATCTCTTGATGGGCACTTATATAAAAAGCTTCAGGTTTAATTAAGTCTGCAATTCTTCCGATTGCGTCTGGATCAAGAAGTATACCACCAAGGACAGCTTCCTCTGCTTGAACGTTTTGAGGAGGAACTAATCCAGCATTTTCACTGTTAAAATCCTTTTTAAAATTTTTATTTTGCCCATTATTTGGAAAAGGTACTGAAACCATATCTTTAATTGCTTAGATATATACTCTGGCTACTTTTCAAAATAATGCAACAAATTGATCAACTTGTTACTTCAATATTTACTTCTGCATTTACTTCTGGATGTAATTTTATTTTTGCAGTAAAGGAACCTAAATTATGAATATCAGGAACAGTAATGTTTCTTCTATCAATTTCTTTTTTAGTAGCCGCTTCTATCGCTTCGGCAACATCACCATTGGTAACCGTTCCAAAAAGGACACCATCTTCTCCAACCTGTTTTTTGATAGTGAACCTACCTATTGTAGATAATGCAGTTTGGAAATCTAAAGCTTCTTGCTTTAATTTATCAGCAGCAATTTTTTCTTTTTCTTTCTTCCTTTCAATTTGTTTAAGGACTGCTGGTGTTACATTCATTGCCTTGCCATAAGGTAATAGAAAATTTCTTGCATATCCTGGTGCTACATCAACTAGATCTCCTTCTTTACCTAGTGATGCGATTGATTCAGTTAATGCGACTTGTACTCTTTTAGCCATGAAAATATTGAACAATATAGTTAATAATAAGACCTAGAGGGTAACTTTACTTTTTTTGCAAAACCAAATTTCGCAAGAATCTTAATATGTTCCCATGTTATGTCTATCTGACCTTTAAATAATCCTTGTTTTGCCGAATTTGGAAATGCATGATGGTTATTATGCCATCCTTCTCCAAAAGTTAATGCAGCAACCCATGCATTGTTTTTAGATGAATCACCACTTTCAAATGGTGCTTTACCCCAACAATGCGTCGCAGAGTTTACTAGCCAAGTTACGTGATAAACAACCACAAGCCTCAATGGGATTCCCCAAAGTACTAGAGCCCATCCTCCAACTCCTAATTTTTGACCTATTGCGTACAAAGAAAGTCCTATAG
>CACHDC010000010.1 GCA_902578445.1 uncultured Synechococcaceae cyanobacterium | reverse complement strand
TATCTCCAACAATAAATGGTAAAAATTTATTCGAATATACAATAAATAGCTTGAAACAACATATTAATAAGCTCCCTTCTTCTAATAATCTTTCAGAAGAAAATAAAATATATATTCAAATAATATCTAATAACGGTTCTTCAAATTATTTGTTCGAAGATGGACCTCAATCACTTACTACTGAAAATAAAATTGCTGCCTTAAGTTTCTTAAATAATTTAACCGCGGAAGTAGAAACACCTATTGACCCCTGGGAAGATGTTTGTAGATCGTTGGAATCAGAATATATCGGACAACTAATAATCTTAAGTGCATGGAAGCCTTCAACAATAACAGCTTCGATCTTGCAACCATGCGTAGGGAGAGAAAATGGAAATTTTGAAGAAATTATTGATGATTATAATCAACTCACAAGGAGTAAATCTGCAATAGGAGCTTTAGTAATCGATAGCATATCTCTATATAATAATTTCTGCGAAAGTTCAAAAAATATTTTTGCCAATGACTGGTTAGGATCTCTTTCAAAAGGTCCTGAATCCTTCTGCGTCCATATCAAATAGATTAATTAATTTTAATTATTTAATTTGATTTATTAAATTTGTAGCATCTTTGTTTTTAAATTCGAGATTATAATCTGCAATATTGGATGATTTATCTTCCAAAACTTTTGGAGTTACTAAAATAATCAGCTCTCTTTTATCTTTTGAAGCTTGTTTCGATCTAAATAACCCCCCCAATAAAGGTAAATCTCCAAGTAATGGTAATTTGTAAGTTGTATCTATATCAGTTTCTTGGATAACACCAGTAAGAACCAATGTTTCGCCATCTTTTATCCGTATAGCACCAGTATCAAGTCTCCTATTGTTAATCTTTGAAACGGAACCACATCCAACTATATTAAAACTACCTGAAATTCCAGTAACAATAGGTGTCATTGTAAAAGTAACATAATCATTTTGATCAATACCTAGGATTTTTGCACCTAATTTTACTCCTACAGTTTCGAAACTATAAGTGCAAGAACCACCATCGCCTTTTGTTGCATCTACAGGAACCTTATCCCCAATCTCAACAAAACCCTCATTGCCAACCTTTCGACCGATACTACTTCCATCTCCTGCCGAACCAGATGATTCACTTAATAAGAGAGTTGGACTTGCTAATACCTTTGTAGTGCCATTTTCAATACTTGCTTCTAACAAACCAAAAAAAGATTTGTTATCAAAATTAGTTGTTCTAGTACTTGAGGTAATTCCTGGGTTGGTGGTTGCATCTGCTGAATTGCCTTCAGGAAAAACTGGTAAAAAACTTCCAAATGCTGATTTAATTTTTCCTTGGCTACCAATTATAAATGCATCATCTAGTTTACCTCCATAATCTTTCATAGATGAATTCTTATCTGACATATTTACATCAAGGACTTTGACACTTAACGCAACTTGTTTTTGTTTAATGTCTAATTTCTCTAAAAATCCATTAGCCAAATCAATAAGATATTTTTCGCCAACCATTGTTACTGTTTGAAGTCGTTCATCAGTAGTGGCAATTAAGCCTACTAATGGGCCTATAGTTGCGCCATAAACTTTAACTGATGTTTCTGATTGATCAGTCGTAGTAGAAGATGTTGAGGCTCCTTGAACTGCCTGAGATTGTGAGGTGCCAGAAGTAACAGATGTGGTAATCGTAAATGTTTTTGTAACACTAGCTCCTAAATTCGCCAAATAATCAGCAGCTGAGCTGGCACTTATCTGATTCAACTGATAAACATCAGTGCTTCTTGTATCAAAAACAGTATTTCTTACGTTAGGTCCTACATAAAGAATATTATTATGCAATTTTGCTTGCAAACCGCTTGCCAATAACAAAGAATTAATAGCTTTTTTATAACTTACATCGTTTAAAGTCATTGAAATTAATCTCTGATTATCTACATCATTTTCTTTATTAGGACTATTTTTAACCCATACAAAACCATAATTTCCTATTTCAGCAAGATATTCAAAAATTGCTTTTGCTTTGGCTTGCTTAAATAATAATGAGACAGAGGGTCCTTCAATTTCTAATAAATTTGGATTAGAAATTAAAGAAGACAATAAATAATTTTGATTTTGAAAAAGATTATCCCCATTTAAAAATTCTTCAGGGTAACTTAGAGGTATATTTTGAGCGACAATTTTCTTGGGATTAAATTTATTAAAAGAAATATTTCCCGCATAATTTGCACTAGTACTTAATAAAGAAGTAATTGCAAATAATGAGAACGATCTTTTAAGAGACTTTCTATTAATACGCAAGATATGATCTTAAATTACTAATAATAATAGCAACATATATTAAAATCAACAAAAAATTGATCTTCTTAGTTGGTTACTATTATTCTAATTTTGGAATAAATCAGCTCTATTTATTAAAAGACGGTATTTTTAAAACTAACTTAGTTTCAACATTCCCTGATTCCGAAGTAATATTAATCTTATCTACTTCATCTTTGGGAATTAAAGGTTGCCCAACTTTATTTAAGGGTATTATTAGTGAATCATATTCATTATTTTTTTCAGAACTAGATAATTGTGATTTTTGTTGAGAATTAACCTCTATACAAAGAGGAGTAACATTGACATCAAATAATTGAATTTCCTTTAGAAACTCAATAATATCTAGATAATCTGATTTGAATGTTACTTCGAAATAATTATCATTTATGATTCCTTTTTTTTGAAGTTTAGGCTTTCTTTTTACTGATTTAAAATTATCTGATTTTTTTTGAAAGGTTGAAATTTTACATATTTTTGAACTTTCTTTTCTGAATATAGGAGCGAAAGAATTAATTTTGACGTTTGTTTTCTTTGCAGTTTCATTTAATAGTTGAGCGATAAAGATAATTTGTTCTTTTCTAATAAAAGAAGAATTTATTTCAGTAACTTTTGTTTTTATTTCTTCGAATTTAAGACCTTTATTTTTTAGCTCAGAGATTTTATTTGGTAAATCTTTTGACTCAAATTTGTATTTTTTTGCTTTCTTGAAGGAGTCAGTAACTGTCTCGACAGATGGTATTAATATTAAAATTGTTATTATTGACGCACTAAAAATACCAATTGTAGGTTTTAAATATTGGGAGTTACGAATATCATATAACAATCTTTTGTAGTTTATATTTCTAAAGTCATCAATATTTAAATTTTTAATTTCTTCTAAAAATGAGTTAAAATCGAATTCTTTAATTTTTTTTGTTAATCCAATAAACAAATTTTTATAATTTTGCAATTTCAATTTCTTCAACCTCTTAAAATTGATTTTAAGTAATTAAATCTTTGTAACTTTCTAAGTAAACCATTCGCATTTGATTCTTTATATAAATCCTCACGTTTTTTAATATCAATTTTTGCTGTTTGCCCATAAATTTCCAAATCATACATTGTACTGAATTTTTTCCCTTCACTGGAATTAGACTCTAAGCGGTTAATTTGGTTAATAGTCACACTGTTTTTATTGATAACAGGTGATTCTATAATTAAAGTAATAAATTCATTTATTGAATCTAAACTGTATGAACTCAAATTAATATCAAAGCCATTATCGCTAAACGAATAACTATTAATTTTTATTCCCTTAGGAACAGAATTCTGTAGATAAAATGCAAATAAATATGATGTTGTTGACTGAGAAAAATATTCTTCTAAATTATTTATAGTTTTTTTATAACGCTGTTTTGACGAATTTAAATCTGATAATTTTGAAGAAATAAGTGTGTATTGATTATGATCAGCTTCAAATTTTTTTATTGTTAAAGTTGGGAATATATTAATTAGGTAGATAACAAAGCTTAAAATTAAAATTAATGATGATGGATAAAATATTTCTGCATTTTTATTAAACTCCTGGTAGAGAAAAACTAATTTTTTATCTAGGCTGGCATCCGTAACCAGTAAATTAGGAGGAGCGGGCCTTTGCCATGGACTTAATTTGGAATTTTTAAAGGCAAAGTTATATTTTATACGCATGATGACAATATTGAAACTAAAGAATAGAGACTATTCTCAATAGATTGAGAACCTATTTCATGGATTTGCATTGTTTGCGGTTTATATAAATAATTAACCAAGTTCAAATTAGATATAGATTGAAAACCTTCTGGCAGATTCATTTCAGAATCTAATAATTTATCTAATCCTTTTCCCATTACAAATATATTTAAAGGTAATTCTTGATTTAAATCTTTCATTATTAATTTTACTGAATTTAAAGCTCTTTCAAAATAACTTTTGCTAGATTTTTTTAAATCATCTGTGATGTATAGGGAATAACCAAATGGTAATTTATAGGAATTTAATTTAGCTAAATTACTTCCTATTAATAAAGTTGTTTCTGAAGATTCAATATCTAATAAAACAGTAATTTCCTCTGTAATTTTTGAAGTTATAGAATCAAATATATGCACAGATGCAGGCACTAAACCAATTATTGGTAAATTAACTATTTCTAACGTATCTGTCCAACTCTTAATAAAATCTTTTTTTGTATAAATAGTTCGTACCAATCCATTTGTTATTTTATCATCGTTAATCCTGAAAAAATCTACAAGTGTATTAGCAGGTAAATATGGACTCTTAGATTCAACCTTTTTGTCAGATTGTGAAATCTGTTTTAAGTCAGAGGTATTGAAAGTATGAATATTAAAAAAGGAACTTGATAATACTAATAAAAATGGAGATTCTAAAAGTTCTAAAAGAGTTAAAGAGTCCAGTAAAATATTGGCCAATTCATTCGTATCTTCTACTAAGGAGTCCCCAATTACATTGCTTGGAACAGGGATTTCATTTAAGGCAATTATTTTTATATTATTATTTAAGTCAATATTAGCACTAACAATAATTAAATTATGATCCCCATAAAATACAACACCAATTTTTTGCAGATATCTTTCGTTGTTTTTATTTTTTGCTAATTTTAATTTGCTTCCTGAAAATTTGTAATTTTTAACCCTATCAAATACTTCCAGAAAGTCATTTCTTAAAGTTTTTAGTTTCAGAATATTTCCAGAATTGTGAGACTTATTGTATTTTTTGATCTTAATTTTTAGATTTTCTAATTTATTAATTTTTTCAAGTATTTTCTTAAAAATCTTTGCTTTTAAAATGGCAGAGTTAGTATGGTTAGATTTTTTGATATTCTTTTCTTTTTTATTTGTAATTTCGAGATCTTTAAATTGATTTATCTTTTCTAGAATTTTTTTATATCTTTTTCTCTTTGAGATTTCAGAAAGAAAAGAAAAAGATTTTAATTTAGTAAATTTTAACTTTGATAAATAATTATTAGATTTAAATTGCCCAATTTTTTTTATAAACTTCTTAAAAGAAGATGTTTTGTTCTTTTTCATATTAGTTTCTCAATATCTACTAAAGAAAGTCTGTAATTTTTAAATCCATTTGAGATATCTACAGTTACATTTTCTAATGAAATAAATTGAATCACAAATCCATTATCAAGAGAATCTCCAACCTTGTAAAATTTCTGATTATTGTCTGTTTCAATAATTGCAAAAAGCTTATTATCTGAATTTGCTAATCCTCTGAATTTTAAACTTGAATATAAATTTTCTATTGTTGGAAATTCAGTTTTTGAAGGTTCTTGAAAAGGATTTCTATTAAAATTAACTTTTGTTGAAGAAGTATTGATATCTCCTAAGGGCATAGGAATGAGATCTTTTGTAGATTTATCGGGCTGTATATATTCTTTTTTTATGGGAAGTGAATGTATTTTTTTTTCTTGTGCATTAAGAAATGATCCTTGGCAAAACAAATAGGCCAATATGATTAATAAAATATTTTTATTCAGTGTTTCAAAAAGAAGATTTTTCATTGATCCGAAAAAACTGTTGAAAAATATATTTATCTAGAAGTCTAATAAAAATTATAGCTTCATTTTGAAATAAAGTACTATTAATCCTAATTATATGTCTATATTTAAATTAGAATTTCTTTGTATTAAATTTTTTCAGGTCTCAAAAAACAATTCATAGTGAAAAAATATGATTGATACTAGTGAAATAAGTAAATTTCTCACTCCTGAATTATGTGAAGATGCAGGGATAATAGTTATTGAAATTGGCGAGGAAACTTTAGATTTAGGAGCAATGAATTTAGATTATATTAAAGTAAAAAAAGTTATCAAAACCATTGAAAGTGAATATAATTTAAAAGTTTCCTTAAAACAAATTACATCTTTAGAATGGGAAACTTGGTTTGAGAATAATCATGATACCTCAGTTGAAAAAATTCAAAAAAGTTCAATTCAAAATCAAACTTTAGAAAAAATTAATGATGCAGAAGAAAATATATTTAATAATGAAGAGACTAATTATTTTGAAAAGTCAAACTCAGAGAGTATTCAATACAATATTCAAAACTCAGATGAATCCTCGATAAATGATGACATAGAACTAATTGATGATGCTAATGATGAAGCACTTATTAAATTGGCTCAGGCAAATATTGGTGATGATTCAGAATTGGATAATGATATTTTATTTGGAGAAGAACTTACTGCATCAAATGATCCCGTAATTGCTGGTGTAGCTTCAATTTTAAGTAAGTGTTTCACACTAAAGGGATCAGATATTCATGCAGAACCTCTAGAGGATCGTTTAAGAATAAGGTATAGAATTGATGGAGTTTTAAAAGAGGCTTTTGCTTTTCCAAAATCACATGTGAACCCAATAATTAGTAGGATTAAAATAATGAGCAAGCTGGATATATCTGAAAAAAGGTTGCCCCAAGATGGCAGAATAAGATGTCTTTTAAGAGGAAGAAGGTCTGACTTTCGAGTAAGCACATTGCCCGGAAGATGGGGAGAAAAAGTTGTGCTTAGGGCACTTGAGAGTGATAATTCTGTACTTAACCTTTCAAAATTAATAACAGAAAATGATGAATTAAGTTTAATAAAAAATATGTCTAAATCTCCATATGGAATTGTGATTGTAGTTGGACCTACAGGTAGTGGTAAATCAACAACTTTATATTCTATGTTGAGTGACCTTAATAAACCAGGAGTAAATATAAGTACGGTTGAAGATCCAGTAGAATATACACTTGATGGCATTCATCAAGTTCAAGTCATTAGAGAGAAGGGGCTTGATTTTTCGAGAGCTTTAAGGTCTTTAATGAGGCAAGACCCAGATATCATATTAGTGGGAGAAACTAGAGATAAAGAAACAGCTCAAGCTGCAATGGAGGCTGCATTAACTGGTCACATGGTTTTCACGACGTTGCATGCTAATGATACTGCAACTGCAATTACAAGACTCGCTGAAATGGAAATCCCACCTTATCTTATTGGGGCCTCAATCATAGGAGTTGTTGCTCAAAGATTAGTTAGAAAAGTTTGCAGATCGTGTAGTGAATTAAGAAAAATAAACGAGCGCGAAAATCATTTAGCATTTTCATTAGGAATTGAAAAAGCGAGATTCTTAAACAAAAATAATAAAGGCTGCCCTGTATGCAACGGAAGTGGCTATAAAGGAAGAGTTGGTATCTATGAAGTAATGAAAGTTAATGACTTGATTAGAGATTTAATAATGAAGCAATCCAATGCAGATCAAATAAGAGAACGTGCTTTTGAAAAGAATGGAAGAAGCCTACTAAAATATGGTATGAATCTAGTAAAAAACGAACTTACTACAATTGAAGAAGTTGAACGAGTTTGTTTACTCAATGACACTCAATCTGAAGAACTATGAAATTAACCAATCTTATGTCAGAGTTAGTAAAAAGAAATGGTTCTGACCTGCATTTAACAGGAGACAGCTATCCATTTTTTAGGATTCAAGGACAAATTTTACCAGCATCAAGCGAGCAATATTCAAGTAAAGAATTGAGAGCAGATCTTACTCAAATTTTAGGTAATGAAAAGCTTGCAAAATTTGATAAGGAAAAAGAACTTGATTGTAGTTATGGTTTAGAGGGGATTGCGAGATTTAGGATGAACTTATTTATAGACAGGGGTAAGCTTTCATGCGTGATGAGAGCACTCAATACTGAAATTCCAAGTTTTTCAAAAATAGGTCTCCCTGATAGTGTTCAACAACTTTTAAGTCGACCAAGAGGTTTAATGCTTGTAACTGGACCAACTGGATCTGGGAAAACGACGACTTTAGCAAGTGGGATTGACTGGATTAATACAAATTTTGCACACCATATATTAACTATTGAAGACCCAATTGAATTTATCTATAACAACAAAAATTGTTTAGTAAGACAAAGAGAGGTTGGAGAAGATACAATTTCTTTTTCAAATGCATTAAGGTCAGCACTAAGAGAAGATCCCGACATTATACTAGTCGGAGAAATGAGGGATTTGGAGACAATAAGTTTAGCCATTACTGCCGCAGAAACTGGACATTTAGTATTGGGGACTTTACACACTGCTTCAGCATCTCAAACAATAGACAGAATAATTGATGTCTTCCCAACATCACAGCAAATGCAAATCAGAGTTCAACTATCTTCCTCCTTAATTGGTGTAATTTCACAAACATTATGTAAAACTATTGATAATAAAAGATGCCTAGCAGCTGAAATATTAGTAAATAATAATGCTATTGCTAATTTGATTAGGGAAGCAAAAGCATCACAAGTTTATTCTCAATTACAAATAGGAGGGAAATTTGGAATGCAAACTTTAGAACAATGTTTATCAGAACTTGTATCTAAAAGTGCAATTACCACAGACGAAGCCTTATATAAATGCAATAGACCAAATGTTTTGAAAGGTTTGCTTGAAGAAATTAATTCGGAAATACCAACATAAATTTATATGAAACTAATAACTAAAAAATAATTGTGGACTATAAATATATTGAAAACCCAAAATTAAGAAGGCTTATGCAAAAAGCTAGGCATAAAAGAAAAGTGCTTGATAATCCAAATAGAATTCCAGAACATAAAAACGCAAGAATAACTCAAAAATATAAAAACGTTATACCTATACCTACAAAAAATCAAAACTTAAGAAAAAAAGAAAAAAATAAACTGTCAATTTTGAAAACTTATGTTGAATTAAAAATACAAGAAAGAAAAGAATTTATTGAGGGTGATATGACTTCACTAAGAGATAAAAAAAAGATATTAAAGCCAAGGAATATGGAGGGAAGGAGATTAAAAAGTCCTCCAATAAAAGATTTAGCAGTTGCCACAAAACAGCTTTCTTCGATGATTAGAACCGGGTTACCTTTATTAGAATCCCTAAATATAATCGCAGATACATCTGAAAACATATCAATAAGATACTCATTTAAAGAGATAGCCTCAGGAATAAGCAAAGGTTCCACCATGTCTGAAATGTTAGATAAATATCCAGAAGTATTTAATGAAATGTATCGAGCGCTTGTAAGTGCCGGAGAGACTGCTGGATTATTGCCAAACACGTTAGATCGCCAAGCAAAATTATTAGAAAGTCTTGCAAAAATCAAGGGTCAGATTAAAAGCGCATTGGCATATCCTTCAGCTATAGCGATTCTTACAGTAGTAATAGTTTTTATAATGATGCTTTTTGTTATTCCAATTTTTGTAGATATATATGATCAATCAGGGGCTCCACTGCCTGGAATTACTCAATTTTTAATTAACTTATCAGATCAACTAAGAACAATTGAATTTTATTTCAAAGCAGTTCCATCTGTTCTCGCTATCTATCTTTTTTATAAATATTTATCAAGCAGATCTTCAGTTATTTGGTGGTATGACAAAACTCTCCTCCAATTACCTATCACAAAAGATTTAGTAACAAAATCATGTTTAGCAAATTTTTCAAGAACCTTATCCTCATTAAATAGTGCTGGGGTTCCAATTTTAGAGTCTTTAACAATCGCCAAGAAAACCTTAAAAAATAGAATTTTCACTAGAATCATAGAAAATGCCTATTACGATATACAGGCAGGTAATCCCATGCACAAAGCTTTTGATAAAGAATCAGTAATACCGATAATGTTTACTTCGATGTTTAGGATAGGAGAAGAGACAGGGGAGCTAAGTGAAATGATTACAAAACTAGCTGATTTCTATGAAGATGAAGTTTCTTCAAGCGTCAAAAGCTTAACTTCAATAATGGAACCTTTAATGATTATATTTGTAGCTGTTTTTGTAGGAATCATTCTAATTGCTATGTATTTACCTATGTTCAGTATGATGTCTACTGTTGGTTAAAGCTTTTTTAAATTTTCAAAAAGAATATTTCTAAAAATTTCTCATTACCTAAATACCATACAAGTAATCCAGACAATGCCAAAAAAACTCCAAAAGGTATTTTTTGATTTCTCTTTATTTTTTTTAAAATCAAACCAAAAATAACATATATACCCGCCGATAGAAATGCAAACCATATAGATAGAATTAATCCCTGTATGCCTAACCAAGAACCAATCAAGGCACTTAGTTTTGCATCCCCACCTCCAATCACAGGCTTATTATAAATTTTTTTACCTATACAACTTAATAAATTAAAAAATGTAAAACCTAATAAAGAAGCAAGTAATGTATAAATTGAATAATTAAATTGAGAAAAATCATTGTAAAGATCAATGAATAAGGATGCAGCCAATCCTAAAACTAAACCTCCTAAAGTAAGAACTTGCGGGAGCCAAAAATATTTAAAATCTAATATTGCTAAGGTTAATAAAATAACACTAAATATGCATCCCAAAAATATAATTACATTGATAGGTTGTTGAGTATAAATTGTTGGATGAGCGTATAAATTAAGACAAAATAAAAGGCCTGTAGACAATTCAATACTAGGGTAAGAAAAAGCTATTATTTTCTTACAAGCTCTGCATTTACCTCTTAATAAAAGCCAACTTAATATTGGTATATTATCGAACCATTTAATTTTTGAATTGCATTTCGGACAACTACTATTGGGATAAACTATTGATTGATTTAAAGGTAATCTATAAATTACTACATTTACAAAGCTTCCTATACAACAACCAATTACAAACAAATATATCAATATTATTTCCACTTAATAATCCCGATAATGAAGATAAAATTTTATAGTTGGACTTAAAATTTTACTATTTTTGTTAGTAGATAACAAATTAATGTCCCAACTAATTTTTTTTAGGTTTGCCATTTTTCTAATTTAATTGCAAATAAAAAAGTTGATAATAAAGAGTCACAATCATTTTGGTTTTTATTTCTTAGGAAATTAAACCAGTGTAAAACCTTTCTTATTATTAAAAGTTGCCAAGAAAATAAAACAATTAATTAAATCCAATTTATTAAACTTTTCAACATTTTCATAATGAGAATTAGCTCGTGTTTTTCCAGAAACTAAACCATCTTTTGATGTAATTATAGAGCTAAATTTAAATATTTTTGCTAGAGAGGTGCTCGAGTCGTTTAAGACTCTAGTCTTGAAAGCTAGATTATGTTTTAGTTATACCAGAGTTTTGGGAGATAACTTGACGTGCAGTTCCGGATCAGTTCCGAAAAATTTAACCATGTTTTGATATAATAAAAAAGCTAAAAATTAAATATTTTTTGCCTGGAGGGGTGGTCGAGTGGTTTAAGGCTCTAGTCTTGAAAACTAGCGTGTCTGCAAGGGCACCGTGGGTTCGAATCCCACCCCCTCCGTCAAAAATTGGTCCCAGAGAGTCCCATATATACTCATGATGAGATAAAAACAATATCAAAAACCCCCCCTCGGTATTTTGAAAACCTGCATAGAGTAACATATACCACCATAAGCAGGCAAAATTATTTTTATCGTAGATATAACGCCATATTTAAAAGATTTTAGAAACTTAGCCTTTTCATATATCTCAATAAACAATCAGATAGAGGCAATTATTTACTGGGGGATACTGTGTTTAATTTATTAAAAAATACTGAGGGATTGAATTGGATTTATAAGTCGAATTAAAATTGAGGGAATAAATCCTCTTTTTATATTATTTATGTTGAGAAAAAAAGAAAAACAAACTTTAACAAGACTCTTCCTTTTAGGAGTTGGTGCACCAATTGGGCTTGATCGGTTTTATGAAGGAGATGTAACAGGTGGATTCTTAGCAATTTTGGGTTTTCTTGTCGCTTTAATAACAGTAGTGGGTTTGTTGGTATGGATCTTTCCTTTTATTTCCAAAACTTTTCGTTTGCTAAGAGAATTTGAAAATGCTGAAGATTAAATAAAACGCTTACAGCATTCAGAAAATAAGAGTAAAGTCTATAGGGTATTTCCAAAGAATTTAGCTGATCCAATTCAAGAAATATCGTCATATTCAGTCATAGATAATAATTCGGATCGAATAAAAATCACACCTCCTCCTTTATATAATGCAACTGAAATTCAACCGAATAACATAAGCGCCGTTTTGTTACCTCTTTGTTAAGATATAAATTATTTAGGGATATGAGTAAAGGTTTCGCCCCAGTTAATCAAATATCCAAAAAATCTAAAAAAAATATTATTTCAAGTGAACCTCAAGGAAGGTTAATATCTTGGTCCCCTTGGCCACCAGCTAATTTTCAGACAAGATATCCTGCTTTCCCTTTTGTTCTTACAATATTAATAATAGTAATAGGGCAATGGTATTTATCTCTACTAAGATAACCTGAAATTGATTTTTTATATTTAAATTTTAGATGAATTAAGTTTGAGATTTTATTTTGTTTTTTTCAATTTTATTATTAGCCCATTTTCAGGCGGCAATCATTCCAATATTATTAGGAATTAGATCGATCAAAAAATTCAAACACATTCGTAAGAACGAATTGATACCTTTCGGGTTTATTTTTTTAGGATTGGCATCTATTTCTGAAATGATAGATCATACCCAAACATCTTGGATTTATGTAGATCATTCCTCTTTATTTAATTGGTTATTTTATTCTTTCCTATCTTTAGGACTAACATGTTTATCAATATCAGTTATAAATAATAAATTTATTCAAAAAACTAATTTTTGCATTTCTTTATGTTCAATAATCTCATATTTTTTATTTGATAAATCTATTGCTCTTTTTTTTCAAGTAATAATAAGTATCCTTCTAATTATTAATTGGCAAAGAGTTTTTAAAGATTGGCTTTTTATCCTTTACCCAATATTTGGTATTTTTTTTACGACTTTCTTTGGAACAAGGCTTTCAATTAGTGGCGATCAATTTTGGCATGTTTTAATTGGCCCATCTGGAACAATTAGCGTTCTTACCTTTTATTTAGTATTGAAGAGATCGGACAAAAAATTTACTTAAGATTCTTATGAAAATATTCGTATTTATAAGTTTTATATTGTGCTTAATCACAATAATCTCTCCAGTTGAAATCTTTGCTGATACGGCACTTGATGTTTATATGAATGATTTTTATTCTAAATCTAATGAAGCTAGCCAGATTCTTAAAGAAATCGAAAATAGCCTAAAAGGGGGATCAAGAAAAAAAGTATGCTCTAGACAAAGAGAGGCTGCAAGATTAGGCCTTTTAGCTAATAAATCATTAATTAAAGCCTTTGAAATAGAGGGCACTAATCCACCAATGCAAGCAATAAAGGCAAGTCAACAAAGATGGGAATCTATTCTGAATGAGTGTTGAAGAAAGTCAGTAAATCTATAAATCTTTTTAAATTTGCATTCTTACAGATTTACTAATTAAAGGAATTTCAGGTTCAACTCCATAAATACATTGAGAAATCGAATAAATAAATATACATAGTGTAAATATAAAAATTATTGAGCCTAATTCAATTATGGGAAATATTCTCAATAAATATGAAATTATTATCAAAGCAATATCAATAAGTAATGCTTGGCATGCGTTATATCTAACGAAATAGGGAACATTTGGATTTCTTGCTAATCCAGCAAATAAAATTATAAATAATAAAAAACTACCAAAAGGCAAAGATTTTTCAATTATTGCTATAGGGAAAGTTAGTAATAATAGTATTTTTAAAAATGAATATTTATAGAACAAATAATATCCAAAAGGTATTGATGCCTTCAATGGCAAGGTATACAAAAATACTGATGAGAGTCTCTGGAATAACTGATTCAATATATGATTGAAATTTCGTATCCACATTTTAACCTAATTTTTCTGAACTTAATAAAAAACTAAGCCTCGAAAAAATCAACTTTGGCAGATGGTTATTAAATATTAGATAATTGATTAAGGTTCATAATTCAAAATGCGTATTCTTCATACAATGTTGAGAGTTGGAAATTTAGATAAATCCATTGATTTCTACGTAAATAGATTAGGAATGAATTTATTAAGAAAAAAGGATTACCCTCATGGAAAATTCACTTTGGCATTTGTTGGTTATGGCTCAGAAAAAGAAAATACAGTAATTGAATTAACTTATAACTGGGACAAAAAGTCTGAAGACTATGAGCTTGGAAATAAATATGGTCATATAGCTATTGGAGTAAAAGATATTCATCTAATTTGCCAAGGATTAGAAAATAATGGGTGTAAAATAACAACCAAACCTAAAACAATGAAAAATAGTACTACTGTCTTGGCTTTTGTTGAGGATCCTGATGGTTATAAAATTGAACTTATTGAAAGAGATTAAAAGCTCAGCAGTCTTTAATTAAATAAACAAATAACTAAAATTTAAAAAAGATCGAATTCTCTTATATCCAATATATCGTTTTCAATTAACGAAAAAATATCTCTTATATCAAATTGGATAGATTCTGCAATTCAATTGCTGTAAAAGATTATTTCTAAAATGAGAAATTATTAAAATTAAATTTAAAATTTACAATCTATATTAATTCTATTTAGATTATGTAGACAATCTATTTAGATTTAATTATTATAGAATTATCGCATAAAGCTTATGCCTAGTAATTGGTCAAAAATAAGAGATGAATGGCTTGATAGAACCGCTGTTGCGAAAGATGATGCTAAATGGGCATTAGAAGCTTTAATTAATTCTGAAGAAGAGTTATTTGAAATAGAGCAGAAAATAAAGAATAAAGAGGACGCTATAAGCCAAGTAAAATTTTTGAAGAAAAAGGTTAAAGAAACTATTTCCTCTAAAGAAATCAGTCTCGATGATATTGCATTAAATACTTCAAATTCAAACAAAGTACAGATCTCAGTACCATCAAACCTTACTTATCTTTTGAAAGTTTGGGCCGCAGCAGAAGGAAGAGATCTTTCAAGTGTTGCTTTTCAATGTTTAGAAACTGGTATAAGGGAAATGAAAAGCAAAGGTTCAATACCTTCAGTAGCAGTAAATAGATATGACTCGGCCTGTCAAAAGAGGATTGCACTAGCAGAAGTAAACAATCTATTGGAGCAATACGAATTAGCTCAGGATGAAATCAAATAATTATGCATAACAGAAAAATCATTAAAGGATACAAAACATTAATATCATCAAGATTTAACGTAGATACTTCAGTAGATAAATACAAAGATGGAATAATTTATACTCTTTATTCTGATGAATTTAATTCACTTAAAGTTGGTTTTGCTGAAAATGATAAGGTTCTAGAAAAAAAATTATCAAGTGAAGCATTAATATTATTGGATATGAAAAAAGGCAAAAAGAAAGATCTATGTTTATTAATAACCACTCTAAAAGAACTTGGCATCAAATATTCAGACAATTTTTATTTCAAATACTCAAGTTCTTTAATTAGGCATTTATCAACTTTAGGTTGGCCTGTTGGAAGATCACTTTATAAGCAAAGAAAAATCAAAAAAGAACTTGTATGTGCATAAATTCAATTGTAATCGCACTCTAAAGTTTCTCTGGTATCTCTATTTGTGATTGGATTAGTTCCAGTGGCACTTTCACAAAATTTTCTAATAATATCTTTTGGTAAAAAAACATTTGTGAAGTCTGCGCCTTGTATTTTTACATTTTCAAACTGTGTACTATAAGCAAATGAATCCTCTAAGTTAGTATTTGATAAATCTGTTCCATCTAAAATAGCCGAGTCTAAAGTTACTTCTCTTAAGTTGGAGTTACTTAAATTAGTATCTTTCAATTTTGCTCCATAAAGAGTAGCATTTTGGAGCTCACAATCTGATAAATTTGCATCTTGTAAATCAGTCAAATAGAACGTTGCCCCTTTTAAGTCAGATCCAGAAAAATCAGCTCCTATTAAGGATTGTTTACCATAATCCAATGCAGCGAAGCTTCTAGAAGGGAGCGTTAAAACAATCATTAAAACAGTTAAAATTATAAATCTCATATTTTGAGTAGTATTTCAATAAATTCTAACTTCTTAAGCTGAAATCTAAAAATTTATTATTTACTGAATGCTATATTTATTGAAATAACAAATCACGAACTAGGTTTTGGATATAAGTCCTTATGATGCAATTGTTGTTGGTTCTGGAGCTACTGGAGGAATAGCAGCACTTACATTGGCAGAGCAGGGGATAAAAGTTTTAGTTATAGAAGCAGGGCCTCAAGTTAAAAGGCATGAAGCTAGTAATAATGAGCCTAAAAGTACATTAAAAAGATTATCCGGAGTTTTAACAAAAAAACATGCAAATCAATGCCAACATCCTGGTTATTGGAAAAATAATCCTGACTTATATTCAAATGAATTGAAGCATCCTTATGACTTCCCCCCAAAAAAGCCATTTCTTTGGACCCAAGGCAAACAATTTGGAGGGAGATCATTAACGTGGGGAGGCATAACATTAAGACTTTCCTCAGAAGATTTTCAACCGGCTAAAAAAGATGGATTCGGACCAAACTGGCCTATTTCATACGATGAGCTATCCCCTCACTATGATTTCATTGAAAATTTCTGTGGCATATATGGACGAAAAGATGACATTAAAGAAGTTCCAAACGGTAAATATAGTGGTGAAATACCTCTTACAGAAAACGAAAATATTTTTGGCAGCAAAGTTAAATCAACATTAAACTATCCATTCATGCAATCAAGAGGATTTGACCGTAATTCATCAGTAAAAGATAAAAAATGGCCTAGATCCTCTAGTATAGGAAGCACTTTAAAAAAAGCCTTAGATACTGGGAATGTTCAAATAATTTCGAATCACCTAGCGGAATCTTTTGAGATTAACAAGATCACAGAGCTTGCATCAAAACTAACGATTGTAAACTTAGAAAATGGACACAAAGAAGTATTGAATTGTGATTTAATTCTTCTTTGCGCATCAACAATTTCAACACTCAGAATACTACTGAACTCAGAATATAAATCAAATTCCTCAGGTTTTAAAGATAATTCTGGGAAATTAGGTAAATATCTTATGGACCATATATCTATCTGTAGATTTTTTTCAGTCCCAAAAACAAATAACGCAGGAAAAACATTAGATAATACTCCCGATCTTTCAGGAGCAGGCAGCTTCTTTATTCCATTCGGTTCAAATTTACCCAAAATTGACGACATAAATTTCCATAGAGGTTATGGGATCTGGGGGGCAATTGATCGATTAGGGATACCTAAATTTTTGCAAAAAGACACAAACACATCCATTGGCTTTCTTATCGCCCACGGTGAAGTCCTTCCTAGAGAAAAAAACTCAGTTTCTCTCTCAAGAAAAACAGATGAATGGGGTATCCCAATTCCCTACATTGAATTCGAATGGAGCGAAAATGAGTTAAACATGGCTAAACATATGGAAAACACAATACGAAAATCAATCACAGCTGCAAATGGAGAAATAAAAAATATTAATGAACTAATAAATATCCCATTAGGGAGTTTTTTTACAAAAGAATTGATCGCATTTTCAGATAGTCCTCCTCCTCCTGGATATTACATTCATGAAGTAGGGGGAGCTCCAATGGGGGTTAATGAAGAAAATAGCGTAGTTGATAAATTTAATAGATTATGGAGATGCAAGAATGTACTTGTACTAGATGGAGCATGCTGGCCCACATCATCTTGGCAAAGCCCCACACTCACGATGATGGCTTTGAGTAGAAGAGCCTGTTTAAATATTAAAAAGAATTAGAAGGTGTAAATAATTGATTTAAATAAATTTCTGAGACAGAATTATCTGTACATCCGTTTTGAACGAGAAAAGTAGCTAATGCTGAATTTATAAGCTTATATTGATCCCAAGTTGGGTTACTTAATACGAAATCTTTCATAGTATTATAAAGAGTTTCTGAAAGCTCTGTTTCTAAAGAGACTTTATTTGAAGAGCACTCTACAAGTTTCTTATCAGTTAAGTTTGATTGGCTGGTTGGATCCATAAATCTATAATTTTCAACATAAACATAATGATGTTTTTTTCTAAAAAAATCAAACAATATCTGCTGTAAAACTTTTCAAATTATCAAATGAGACTCATGTTATAAGTCTGTTTTCAAAAAACTTCCTTTTCAAATAAGGAAATTGAATAGATCTTTAAGAAAAGTCAACAATAATGTTGAAGTCCTGTTTTTTTTGAAAAATACTGGCAGTTCTAATCCAATGTGGATTTGGACGTGGAAAACAACCTCTAAATTGTGGAAAATCTAGCTCAAAATACTTTCAAAATTTTATATTAAGAATACTTATATATACTGAGTCTATTAAGACTAAGTCGAGAAAGAGACGGATGATTCATTGATTTTAAACGGATTTTCTTAAGATTTAGTCTTTATTAGGCAAGCGAAGCGTGACAGGTCCTAAAGGGTGTTTTGAGTTTGGATAAATACTATGATGATGGTGATTGTGATTATGTTCATGTTGATGAGCCTCTACATGTTCATGTTCTAAGTTATCTCTTTCTCTTGAGTTTGATTTTTCATGGTTATGAGTTGGGATTTGATTTTGTGTTTCACAAGCACCATTACATTCAGGATCACATAAATCACAACTGATACCCAAGCCCTCTACATAGTCATGATGACTTTCTTGTACCATTCCAACTTCTTTTTCAAAGCCAAATAAATTTGATCTATATTTACAAGTTGAGCAATTCATAAAATTATTACCTTCGTCATTAAGAATCTCTTCAATCCTTTCTACAAAAGTGTCGACCACATAAGACTGTGATGAAAGATATTTTGCATGTATAAATAAAATATTTGGATTATTAATGGCAACTAAATCACTTTGCCTTTTTATTCTTGTGACAAGGACACCTGAGAAAAGGAAATAAGGAAAAATAATTATATTTTTATAACCAAGTCTCACAACATTTTTCAAGCCAGGTTCAACTAGAGGGAAAGTTACTCCAGAAAAAACTGTTTCCCCCCACCCTAAACCAATACCTTCTACGATCATTCTCGTAATTTTTGAAACATTGGAATTCGCATCTGGGTCAGAAGAACCTCTACCAACAACAACTAATAATGATTCTTCAGGTTTGAGAGTATTATTTTGTTTGAATACATCTTTAACTCTTTCACAAGCTGCACTAATCATTAAATTATTAATACCTAATTCTCTCCCATAAATTATTTCAATACCTGTTTTACTTGAATAATTCATAAGCAAGCTAGGTATATCATTTTTCACATGCCCAGCAGCGAAAAGCATTGCGGGTATTGCAATTACTTTTTTTATAGAAAGATCTCTTAATTTGTCTAAAGCATCAACAAGTGAAGGTTTAGCGAATTCCAAGAAACCATATTCAACCAAAAAATTTGGATATCTTTTTTGGATAAACTTAGTTAATTCTTGAAATTCAGTAATGGCTAGTTTATTTCTACTACCGTGTCCACAGATAAGTATCGCGACTTGATTATTTAACTTCGAATCAAAATTATCCAAAATCTAGTTATTACTTATACCATAATAGTAAAGAACAATATCATGTAGTGAAAAATAATAGTTTGCTTGAAGTTCCAAATATCAACTCAAAAGATGCAAAATTAAAGAAATTAATTTTTGACGTTGATGAGTCCTTATTTTATGAGGATAACTATTCTAATGCAGAATTCGAGCACCTTTGCGTATGTAGTGGAGGTACCACCTCTAGTTGCGCGAAAAATGGTTTTACAACTCTTGATCTAAGAAAAAATTACAACAAAATTCACCTAGATAAAAAAACCAATTTAGTAACAATTGGAGGTGGAGTAATAATGGGGGATCTAGTAAATCATTTACAAAAATATAATCGAAGTTTTCCAATCGGACTTTCTAAACTTCCTGGAGCAGGCTATATACTTACTGGTGGAGTAAGCCCGCTCAGTAGAGCCTACGGATTAGCCATTGATAATATTGAATCAATAAAAGGTTTCTTGGGAAATGGCACATTTATCTCTTTAAAAAAAAATCAAATAAATCCAGAAGAACAATTAATTTGGGAAGCGATTAAAGGAGCAGCACCCTTCTTTTCAATTATTACCGAAATAGAACTTAAGACTATTCAATCTAATCCAATAAAGGTTATTGAAGGATTTGTAAATCTAAATGAACTTTCAGAAATAATAAAAATATCAGAGAAATTTCCAGAAAATTTTAGTCTTCAATGGATTTATGCCCAAAAAATTTATATATATATTTTTGCTGAACTCAATAATTTAGAGGATAAAAGAACAGAGGAAAAATTAATGCTTCTAGACAAATTTCCTGCTCTAGAAAAACAATTTTATGAAAACTTTAACAAAATTAATTTTTTTCCAAAGGAATTGGATTTATATGAGCTGAATGCAAATAACCATTCTGAGGTAATTAGTCTTCTTGGAGAAGATTTAAAAAATGATATCCCAATTTTTATAAAATGTTTAAGTGAAATAATGGATAATAAACCTAATAATTCCTGTTATATTGCTTCTCAACAACTAGGTGGTAAAACTAAAAAGTTAAATCATGGAGCAAGCTTTTTTGTTCATAGAAAAAGCACTTGGAAACCATGGATATATGCATCATGGAAAAAAAATGATCTTCAAGAAAAAGAGGTCGCTCTGGAATGGATTTATAAATCATGGAGTAAGCTAAAAAAGGTTTTATCCAAATATTCACTTAGCCCAATTGCATAATCATTTGAATTCTCATGAAGAAGAAATTACATTAGCCTTTGGAAATAGAATGAACGAATTAAAAACTTTAAAGAATATTTTTGACCCACAAGGTATTTTGCCTCCTCTATGAGGTAACTTCTTAATTATAAAGAAACTTAAAATGTCAAATTTCTCAAGATATTTATCTAAAAATTGGTTAGATGATCCAAAGTCAAATATTCTCTCTGGCTTAGTTGTAGCCTTTGCAATGATCCCAGAAGCAATTGCTTTTTCAGGTATAGCTGGTGTAGATCCTAAAGTTGGACTTTTTGGTGCATTTTGCTTATCTATAACAATTGCGATTGTTGGAGGAAGAAGGGGGATGATTACTTCAGCCACAGGTTCAACAGCTCTTTTAATGACTGGACTTGTTGCTTATGGAGAATCACAAGCTCCTGGATTAGGAGTCCCATATCTTATTGCGGCTGGAATATTAACTGGAATATTCCAAATTCTTTGGGGATATTTAAGACTTGCCTACCAAATGCGATTCGTTCCAACAGGAGTATTAAGTGGATTTGTAAATGCATTGGCACTTTTAATATTTCAAGCACAACTACCTCAGTTAGGAATAGGTATTAAAGAATCAAAAGTATTAGTTGAACAAACTATCAGTCAATATCCAATTAACTCTCAGATTCCAGTAGTTTGGATTCTTGTAATCCTAGGATTAGTGATTATCTATGGGCTCCCAAAAATTACAAAAGTAGTCCCATCTCAACTTATCGCAATAGTAGTAATTACTCTTATAAGCATATTCTTTAATCTAGATGTCCCAACAGTTAGCGATTTGGGTAAATTACCTGATGGATTACCAAGTATTTCTCTCCCTTTTGGATCAATAGAAAATGGGAAAGTACCTTTTAGTCTTGAAACATTAGGGATAATTTTACCGACTTCACTTGCAATATCTCTCGTAGGTTTAATGGAAACCTTTTTAACTCAAGACATTTTAGACGATGTAACTGATACAAGTTCTAATAAAAATAAAGAAGCAAGAGGACAGGGAATCGCGAATATTGTGGCATCCTTATTTGGTGGGATGGCAGGATGTGCCTTAGTTGGGCAATCTGTTATGAATACTGAAAATGGTGGCAAATCTAGATTATCAACCCTCTCCTCAGGTATATCTTTACTAATTATGATTATCCTCTTGAAGTCTTGGATTGGAGCAATACCAATGGCTGCTTTAGTAGCAATCATGATAACAATCGCAATAAGTACAGCAGATATAAATGGATTAAAAAATATTAGAAAGATACCTAAAAGCGATACTGCAGTAATGCTTATGACATTTGCAGTTACAATGCTAACAAAACCTCATAACCTTGCGCTTGGAGTTATTGCAGGAGTTGCATTAGCTGCAATTCTTTTCAGCAGAAAAGTCGCAAAAGTTATAACTGTCTCAAGAGCTAAAGAAAATAATTTGATTACCTACAAAGTAAAAGGGCAACTATTTTTTGTAAGTAAAATTTATTTTTTACAAGGATTTGATATTCATGAACATCCTGAAAATATTGTAATTGATATGTCTTCAGCTCATATTTGGGATCAAAGTGGCGTTGTTGCTCTTGAGCAAATTATTAGAAAATTCCAGAATGGTGGTTCTAAAGTTGAAATTGTAGGATTAAATAAAGAAAGTCTTAACTTATTCGAAAGACTAGGTGGTATGGAAAGCGCTCATTAAAAAAGTTAATTAAGACTAACTTGTTGATAACAAAACCAAAGCCATTGCTGAAAAAGCAAATTCCTATGAGATCTCCAAGCGGTTTTTGAACTATTTAGATCAAAATTTTTAGGCGGAGGAACATCTCCCTTTTCTTTGTCTCTTTCAATTTCACTAATAATTCTATGCACCGTATATTCAGGATGACCTAAATGCATAAGTTGTTTTTGATCATTAGATTCAAATATTGTATATCCGACGTTTTCTCCATAAGCCAACAAATTCAATTTCCCTTCTTTTTGAGCCTTCTCCATTTCCAAATCTGGTAATCCCGCAAATCTACTTTGAGGACATATAAATTCATCATCTTGTGTGCCCATCAAAGGGTGTCCAGGAACAAGACTTTTTAAAGGGAATACTCCAAATAATTTCCTATCAAAAACTTGCTTATCAACCCCTGCCAAATAAGCCAGCGCAAAGCCCGCCCAACATAATCCAAGAGTACTCGCACAAGAATTTCTGGCTTCATTTACAATTTTCACAAATTCGTCCCAATACTTAACCTCCTCAAAAGCTAGGTGCTCAATAGGTGCTCCAGTAATAATGATCCCATCTAAAGGTTTTGGATTATTTGCTTCTTCCCAAGTTATGTACAGATTATTTAGATGATTAAGATCCCATGTTTTATAAGAGTGAGTTTCAAGCTTTATCCAAACTGGCTCAATTTGAAGAGGAGATAAACCAAGTGGATGTAGTAAGTTAAATTCATATTGCTTGCCAAGAGGCATTATATTTAAAATACCAATCCTAAGAGGACGTATATCCTGTCTTTTTGCCAATTCTGGTTCGATCCAAGATATATGATTTTTCTCGACATCACTAATCTTGTGATAATTACTTGGAATTATTAAAGCCAATAAATCTCCTTTCCTATGTGATTTGTGAAAGTGCTTGTTCGAAATCTGCTTTTATATCATCAATATGTTCAATTCCTACAGAAACTCTTACCATCGTAGGAGTCACACCTGCAGATAATTGTTCTTCTTCAGATAATTGCTGATGAGTTGTTGAAGCAGGATGAATTACTAATGTTTTTGAATCACCAACGTTAGCAAGGTGGCTCGCCAATTTTAAGGAATCAATAAATTTTACTGCATTTTCATAACCCCCATTTAGGGAGAACATAAGCATGCAGCCCATTCCCCTTCCAGTAGTATATTTTTTGGCACTAGAGTAATATGGATCAGATTCTAGGCCAGGATAATTAACACTACTTACATTAGAATTAGAATCTAACCATTTTGCTAATTCAAGAGCATTAGAAGTTTGTCTTTCTATTCTTAAACTTAGAGTTTCCAAACCCTGCAATAGCAAGAAAGAATTAAAAGGACTTTGAGCTGAACCCCAGTCTCTGAGGCATTCAAGTCTTGCTCTTAACGCAAAAGCTATATTTCTGTTATCAGGTACTCCCAAAGATTTGCAGATATCACTACCGAAACCAAAAGCGTCCCAATGAACGAGCCCATGATAAGCAGCGCTTGGCTCACTCATTAATGGGAATTTACCATTTCCCCAATCAAAGGTTCCGGCGTCAACAATAACCCCACCGATGCTTGTTCCGTGTCCACCGATCCATTTTGTTGCACTTTCTACAACAACATCGGCTCCAAAATCAATTGGTCTTATTAAAGCACCACCAGCACCAAGGGTATTATCCACTATTAGAGGAATTCCATTCTCCTTCGCCAAAGCGGAGAGTCCCTCAAAATCTGGAATGTTGAACCTAGGATTTCCCATTGATTCGACATATATTGCTTTTGTTTTATCATCAATTTTATTTCTAAAACTATCGATACTATCACCATCTGCAAATTTAACTTCTATTCCTAATCTTGGAAATTGTACTTTAAATTGATTATAGGTCCCACCATATAGAAATGATGTAGAGACAAAATTATCCCCTGCTGTCATGCAGTTCACGATTGCCAAGAATTGAGCAGCTTGACCTGAGGAAGTTGCAAGTGCTGCCATGCCTCCCTCCAAAGCTGCCATTCTTTTTTCGAAGACATCTGTGGTGGGGTTCATAAGTCGAGTATAAATATTTCCAAATTCTTTTAATCCAAACAGATTAGCTCCATGCTCGGCATTATCAAAGACATAGGAACTAGTTTGATAAATAGGTACTGCTCTAGAATTTGTAGTTGGATCAGGCACTTGGCCTGCATGTAACTGAAGCGTCTCGAACTTTTGGTTGCTCAAAATTTTAAAATATTCCTATTATCTATTTAACTTAAAAAAGTCCCAAAAAAAAACAAAAAAAAGATAAATATTTATAAATCCTTTTTTAATGAGGGGTAATTATCTTTCATATATGAACTCAAGTCTTCTTTTATCACAGATCTGAGTTTCTCAATATTTGCAGAATCAATTATTGGAAAAGTTTTATTAGCCTCAGCATCTTTTTCAGTAATTGACTTCCAATTCTTACCAACATCTTTTTCAGAGTTGTTAAGAACCTCATCAAAATTAAAACATTTATCATTATTCTTTGCATCAAATTCGCTAAAAGCTTTATTTATAAGCTCTTTTCTATTTTCGAATAGATTCTTAGCTTTTAAAGTATCTGGAAGACCCATCACTGGTTGTAATTCCTTAAGAAGTTTTATTTCCTCTTCAATTAAGAGTGTCCAAACACCATATTTATTTTTTGGAAGATTAGAACTACTAAAAATATTAATTTCATCGAGGTAAAAATTTAACCATAGATAATAAGATTTTTCTTCAATAGTTTTTTTAACGGATATCTTTTTATTTTGGATCTTTGGGAGTAACTTTTCTGCCTTCTTTAAAAACTGCCTGTCTTCTCTTTCTAAATTTATTAATCCCCATCTTTGACTGTAGTCCCATAAATCTTCGTATCTTGTTAAGTCTTCTTGATTCCAGCCAAGAGCTTTAAGTTCATGAGAACGATGAGTTAATTCCTTTTTCAAAAAAAACCTTTTAAACCACAATAATTCTAACCCTGCAATCAAGATTAGTAAATAAATTAAGAACTTTGCTTTCTAGCAAATTAGAAAAATAATCAATTATTAAAATATTTATTAATAATTTTCAATACATTAATATAACTTTGATTTGTTTTAGAAATTTGATTACTATATTTATTTGTTTTAAGGGCGTTTTGCTCTTTGTCAAAAAATAATTTCTTGTAAAAGTTTTCAACATCATCAAAAAGATAATCTCCTTTTAATTTTTCATTTAGTTCGAAAGATAATTCAGATTTCACAGATTCTTGGCAAAAATTAGTGATTTCTTCTGAACTAATTAAAACATTATAAATTTCTTTTTTTTCTTCTGAATTAGCATTAAAGCATAAATAAATCAGATTAATCATTGAACAATTGTTATTTTTAATTTTAAATTCTTTATAAATGTCTGGCCAAAATTTTAAAGATTTTAGACCTTCTAAACCTCCTTGACTGAGAGAGTATTTATTACACCAATTTACAAATTCTGAGACATCTTTTGGACATCTGTTGAGTTGCAAAAGCATATCTGATAAAACTTGTCCTGCTTGAAAATTCCGTGTTGGTTTTCCTTCAGTTGGTAGAGTCATACTCCCTAAAACATCAGCCTTTACAGCATTTAATTGAGAAAAAGTATAATCTCCTTTTTCAAAAAATTTATCATTAATTATTTCCCTTGCACTAATTATTTCTTCACCATAACCAAGTTCTTTTAATGAAAGGTATTTATTCTCTAATTTATTTTCTTTTCTAACTTTTATTGATACTGATGCGGCCTGATCTAAACATTGAGTTAACAAAATCGTATTAATGGTAGGCAGCATTCCTGGCTTATCGGAATGAAAGTTATTTACAAAACCTGCAAATATTGATGAAATATTTTTTATAGATTTTATATATTGACATTCAATATTGTGAACTCCAGGAGAAACTTGAATTTTCGGTGATAATTGATTCAAAATGCGTGCTCCTATTAATGCTGTTAGCGCATCAGGATGGCAGAAATTTGCAGTAAAACTATCATTAGGATTTCGTAAGGCTCCGTGACGATGAAATCCCGTAAAAAAAGCTAAATTTGGATATTTTTTGCAAAGAATAAAAGGGTTTTTATTTTTATTATCAATACAAAAAGAACCTACTAGACAGCCAAGAACTACATTTTCTCTTTTTAAATTTTTTCTTAGTTCTAAAGCATTTTTAACATCATCTTGTATGTGATTACTATTTGAAGCAAGAATAACTATTTCACATTTCAAGAGAAGATCTTTTAGATCAAAAGACTTTATTTTTCCCTCTAAAGAATAATTTCCCATTCTCTTAATCTTTTCAATAATCTTGTTATCCATATCAGAAATAACATCATTCGAGAAAGCACCTAACAAATCTCTATCTCCCCTAGGAGCCAAGAGAATATTATTTGATTTTCCATGCATAGCACAGTTGTATGCTAGTGATGCAGGATATAAACCAACACTGTAAAATCCAACTTTGCTACTCTCTATATCTTTAATTAATGAATAAAAATATTTTTCATCTTTGATGTTTTCTACGAAATTATTCTTCATTTTTGGAAACTCTTGATAATTTTTTTAATTTCTTGCACATACCAACATTTTTCTACATTAAAGCAATTTTTGACCATAGCAAATTATTTATTGAAAATATTGAGTTTTTTAATTTATAATTTCTGAGAAAGGTGAAATTAAAAGAAAAAAAATAATTATAAATATGGAATATATGGCAATTAATTTAAATACACAAAAACAATTAATTTCTTCTAAAAATATCTTAATTATTCAAGACATTGACGGAGTTTGTATCCCTTTAGTTAAAGATCCAATGACTAGAGAACTAGAATCAAAATATATCTATGCAGTAAAAGAATTTGCAGAGGAATTCTTTGTATTAACTTGCGGGGAACATGAAGGTCCAAGAGGGGTTAATAGAATAATAGAACGGAGTTTAGGAAGCACTACTGAGCCTAAAAACAAAGAACTATATCTGAGAGGTTTAGCCGCCTGTGGAGTTGAGTATCAAGACAGCAATGGTGAAATAAGTTTTGAAGGAGTCTCAGAACAAGAACTAAATTTTTTATCTAAAGTACCAAGTCTAATAAGACCAAAGTTTAATTTTATAGTTAAGAATATTTTTCCTGAACTTAGCCAAGAAGATATCAATTTTCACGCAGTAAAATCAATATGTGAAACACGTTTCTCGCCAACGATTAATTTTAATAGTCTATTTGATTTAGTTCATAAAGATTCTGATAAAAGAAAGCTTATTCAAATTAGTTTTGAAAAAATGATGAATGAAATCATTTTAAAAGCTGAATCCGAAGGCCTCAAAAACTCATTTTTCCTTCATATTTCACCAAATTTAGGTAATAAAAATGGTATAGAAACAATTAAACTTTCTTCTCAAGATGATATCGGATCAACAGACATACAATTACTTATTAAAGGAGCAGTTAAAGATTCTGGAGTTTTATTTCTTTTAAATAAATTTATTACAGATAAAACTGGTAAAGCTCCTTTTGGAAGAAATTTTAATTTTAGAAACTCTCCAAGTTCTGTTAAGGAAAAAATTGATTTATGCAAAAGAACTATTCAAAAAGAAAATATGCCTTTGATTGTAGGAGTTGGTGACACAGTCACATCAAAAAAAAATAATGATGAAAAAAGTTATTCAAGAGGAGGAAGTGACAGGTCTTTTCTAGAATTTATACAAATATTAGGTAATGAATTTGGGATTAAGAATAAAATAATTTTTGTAGATAGTAGTTCTGGTGAAGTTGAAAGACCCTCTACAAAAAAAACTGGTTTAATAGGGATCAGTGATATTCATGACAACTTAAATTTTGACATAGTTTTTAAAAATGGTCCCAAAGAATATATAAGTTGGTTTATTGAACTTGCTAATGAGAGATCAAACTTTAAAAAAAATAGTTGACTTTTTTTTTTATCGAATGACAATTTATAAATAATAGATTCATGAAAGAAAAATTCCCTTCAATATATAAAGAACCTATAGAAACATTGCAAATTAATATAGGTTATAAATGCAATCAGGCTTGTAAGCATTGTCATGTCAATTCGAGTCCCCTAAGGACTGAAAAGATGTCCAATGAAATGATATCTCTTATTCCAAAGATAATTGAAAAATACAAAATCAAGACTTTAGATATTACAGGTGGTGCGCCAGAACTCCACCCAGAATTTAAAAACCTAATAACCAGCTTGAGCACAAAACAAGTTGAAATTATTGATAGGTGCAATTTGACAATTTTTTTTGAAGAAGGTTATGAAGATCTTCCTCAATTTCTTGCAAAAAATAAAGTGATAGTTACTGCTTCGCTTCCATGTTATGAAAAAAATAATGTTGATTTTCAAAGGGGTTTTGGCGTTTTTAAAAAAAGTATTAATGCCATTAAAATTCTTAATAATTTAGGCTATGGGAAGAAAGAAAATGGATTACAATTGAATCTTGTTTACAATCCTGTAAGCCCAATTCTTCCTCCTTCTCAGGAAATATTGGAGAAGGAATATAAAAAAATCCTATTCGAAAAATACAATATCGTTTTTAATAATTTATACACAATAACTAATATGCCAATAAATAGATATGAAGAATCTCTTAGAAGAGAAGGGAAACTAAATACTTACTACAAATTACTAAAAGAAAATTTTAATGAAAAAAATTTAGAAAATCTTATGTGTAAAAAGACAATTAGTGTAAATTGGCTAGGAGAAATTTATGATTGTGACTTTAACCAACAGATAAATTTCCGAGAGAATAAAGGACCAAAGACACTTTCTGATCTATTGGATGAATCATTTACTTTTGACTACAGGGTAGCTGTAAAAGAACATTGTTTTGCTTGCACTGCAGGTGCAGGGTCAAGTTGTGGAGGGACTTTAAGTTAAAACCTGCTAAATGCAATTAGGACAAATAGCTCTTACATTTAAAGAGGATTCAATTAGTTTAAAACCATTAACTTTTGCTGCAACTTTGCCTGCCTCTAAAACCTCGTCATTTTCGAATTCTTCTGTTCTTCCGCACCTAATGCAAATTAAATGATGATGATCAGGTGTGTCGTTACTAAGCAATTCATATCTGTGCCCACCCTCACTGAGTTCTAATTCATGAAGCAAACCCATTTGTACTAAAAGTCTTAAGGTTCTATAAATTGTTGCTAGTGAAACTTTGGAGCTTGTTTTAACTAACTTTTCATGAACCTCTTCAGCACTAAGATGCTTTCCAGAGCCAATATTTTCAAATAAATTAAGAACCTTTAACCTCTGAGGAGTTAATCTCTTCCCATCTTTATGTAATCCGTCACCAAGAGGAGATGTGATGACTTTGTATTGAGAGGATAATGACAAAATTAACCCATGGCTATTCTCAATAATAACTCTAGATGAGAGTAAAACAACTTATTGATTTAAAATGTTTACTAAAGTTCTTCAAAATATTATGTTAAATGTATCTTTATATGTAAATGATGAATGATCAAGAAATCTCTTCTGATAAATTATCATCGAATGTAAACGCCTTGATAATTATTGATGTTCAGGAAAAAATAATAAGACCAATTTTTAATAAGGATTCAATAATCAAAAACATTAAAAAGCTAATAAATGCTTACCAAATTTTAGAAGAAAACATATTTATATCTGAACAGAACCCACTTAAATTGGGAGTAACGATACCTGAATTATCACCCAAAGCAGAATTTAGAAAATTTGAAAAAATGGAATTTAGCTTAGCTAACATACAAGAATTTTTAAAAGAACTTAAAAATAAGAAAATTACAAATTTGATAGTTTGTGGTATCGAAACGCATATTTGTATTCAACAAACAGTCTTAGATTGTTTACAAAAAGGATTTGAAGTTATTCTCGTATCAGATGCTATGAGCAGCAGGAATATTGTAGATCATGAAATAGCATTACAGAGAATGATTCAGAAGGGAGCAATCTTAACGACAACTGAATCAATAATTTTTGAATTATGCAAAACTGCGGATAGAAAAGAATTTAAAGAAATTAGAAATATAATAATTAGATAAAGAAAAATCAAGACTGGTTTGTTCTCTAGAGATAATTTAAAATTTTATTAAAGATAAATTTTTAAGGTTTATTTGAATATGAAATTAGTTACTGAAAACTTCCTGCTGGCAATATCTATTTTTTTTATTGGAATTTTATTGTCGATAATAATTTCTAAACTTTCAAAAATATTCTTCAAAAAGATCTCCAAACGTACAAAAACAAATTTTGACGATTTTATTTTTGAGGTCATCTCTGGAATTATTAAACCTATTGGTTTTCTCCTCTCATTTTATTTTTCAATTGACTATTTTTTTGCTGATGAAATAACTTTTATATCTGTCTTATTGAATATTCTGAAATTATTTATATTGATAATTATTATAAAAGCTCTCAACAAAGTTTTAATCAGATCTTTGACAGAATCGACATCGAAAATTAATGATTCCTCAATAAGTTCTATGATATCTTCACTTACTCCTTTAATAAAAGCATTAACATGGACTATTGGTTCAATATTTTTCTTACAAAATATAGGTGTTCAAATGACTGCTATTTGGGCTTTACTCAGTGCAGGAGGTATTGGAGCAGGATTAGCTTTGAAAGATCCAGTTCAGGAGTTTTTTGAATACATAACAATTTTGCTTGATAAACCTTTTCAAAAAGGTGAGTTTATAAAATCTGATGGTGTCCTGGGAATGGTTGAGAGGGTCGGAGTAAGATCCTCAAGGATAAGAAGTATCAATGGAGAAGTAATAGTAATGAGTAATAGCGCTCTTACAAATGGAATAATTTCAAATTACGCACAAATGGAAAAAAGAAGGTTAGTGCATAAATTAGGAGTTGTTTATGAAACCTCTCCAAAAATTATGAAATTGATTCCAATAATAATAAAGAAAATAGTTGAAGAGACAAAAGATGCATCTTTTGATAGATGTCATTTCACAGATTTTGGCGACTTCAGTCTTAATTTCGAACTTGTTTATTACATCCCAACAAATAATTATCTCGCTGCAATGGAAGCTCAACAATCTATTAATTTAAAAATTATTGAGGAATTTGCGGTTAATAATATAGAGTTTGCATTCCCAACACAAACCCTAAATATTGAAAGTAGTAAAGCCAAATGATCCACAAATCTCTTCACTTAAGATCCAGAGTTTTGAAGCCAAATCAGAATTATTTGCCTCATCACTAACCTTACTTTCAACTAATTTATGTTTTTTAAAAGATATAAGTTTATTACTTAAATGAACGCAACCAATATTATTAAAATTCGAATCAAAAACAATCTCAGAAAGTAGCTTACCAGCATTTTCTGTACTTTCAGAAATTCCTAAAATATTTTTTGCAATTTTAGAAAATATCAAATATCCAAAGAGATTAAAACGTTTACTATATCTAAAAAAACCTGAATCATCATTTGGTATTACGAGACCGGGGGCCCAAGTAATTACAGAAATTTTACTAGATGATAATTTTAATTTTTTTGCAAGTTCTTTAGCAAACAAAATATTACATAACTTACTATTTTTATAAGATTCATCAGCATTAAAATTTAAAAATTGACCAGTAACTTTTTTTCTAAAATCAACTAGATTATTAAGCCCTGCTTTCCTTCCTATATTTCCACCTGAGCTATTGGGATCGTGTACATCTGATGATGTAATAATGATTCTAGATTCTTCATTATCTCGAACTAAATCTTTTAAGATGTTAACTAAGTAAAAATGTGCAAGATGATTAACTGCAAAGGTTAGTTCTACTCCTTGTTTTGATACTTTAGGGTAAAAAGAACCCGTATATTGCAATCCTGCATTTAAAACAAGAACTTCTAAGAAAATATTTTTACTAATAAAGTAATCCTTGATTTTTTTAATATTCTCAAGATTTGAAAGATCACAATTTTCAATAATATTTAAATATTTACTGAGGTAATTTTTATCAAAATGTTTCTGAATTGTTTTAAGAAATTCATTCTTTCTTAATTCAGATTTTATTACAACGTATAAATTATTTTTCGTTTTTAGTAAATTAATTATAGCGAAAAGCCCAATACCTGAATTACCTCCAGTAATTAAAATATTTTTATTTTTAATCATTTAATTTGCTATGTATTTTTTTATGATAAAAAAATTTTTTAAGTATTTTTTATTTTGTAATCTTATAAATTATTGTTAAAACACTGAAAACTTAGTCACTAGTAATTGACTAATTTGATTATTATGAATTTACGCTCATTATAAGTATTGGATGAAATATATAATCCTAAGCGCAGAAATAATAATTTGTTCCATAAATTTCTTTAATCATAAGATTAATATTTAATGTCAAAAGAAAATGTGCCAGATGTTCTTGTTTTGGGTGCAGGGCCTGCGGGCATGGCAATTGCCTCAGCTTTAGGGAAGGAAAAATTAGATGTTGAAGTGCTTTCTCCAAATGGACCAGATGAACCTTGGCCAAACACATATGGCATTTGGGGGAAAGAAGTTGATCAACTCGGGCTTCAGGATTTACTTGAATATAGATGGAAGAATACTGTAAGTTTTTTTGGGCATGGCGCTTTAGAAGAGCAGGATGACGAGAATAAAGCCACCGAACATTCACTAGATTATGGACTATTTGATAAGAAAAAACTCCACAATTATTGGTTTAATGAATGCAATAAGTCTTTTATTAAATGGCACCAGGGCTTTGCAAACAAAATACATTTTGACAAATACAAAAGTACTGTAACTACAAAAGATGGCAAGACTTACTCTGCAAGATTAGTAGTAGATGCAACAGGATATGATCCTGTTTTTCTTAAATTAAAATCTTGTGGTCCCCTAGCAGTCCAAACTTGTTATGGGATAGTAGGTAATTTTAGCAAACCTCCACTTGAGAAAGGGCAGTTTGTATTAATGGACTATAGAAATGACCATCTTAACGATGAGCAAAAAAAAGAACCACCTACTTTTCTTTATGCCATGGATATGGGGGACGGGAAATATTTTCTTGAAGAGACATCTCTTGGTTTAGTAAATCCTCTAACAATGGAAAATTTAAAAGAGAGGCTAGAGAAGAGGCTTTCTTATCGAAATATATCAATCACAAGCATGCAACATGAAGAGCTTGGCTTATTTCTCCCTATGAATATGCCAATCCCAGATTTCAAACAACAAATACTTGGATATGGTGGTGCTGCTTCAATGGTACATCCTGCATCTGGATATTTAATTGGTAATGTTTTAAGAAGAGCTCCGCTTGTTGCTAAGGCAGTCTCAGAAGCAATTAAAAACAAAAATCTAAGTACCTATCATATTGCTAGAAAAGGTTGGGAAACTTTATGGTCAAAAGAATTAATTAGGAAGAAATCACTTTACCAATTTGGATTAGAAAAACTCATGAGGTTTGACGAGAAACTATTGAGAGAATTTTTTGGCAGTTTTTTCCAACTACCTAAAAATCAATGGTATGGTTTTCTAACTGATACTCTTTCCTTAAAAGAGATTGTATATGCGATGTGCATAATGTTTATAAAGGCTCCATGGAGTGTAAAGAAAGGTCTTATGATAATGCATGGCAGAGAATTTAAAATGTTACTCAGGATAATATTTCCAAACATATAGTTTAAAAATGAGAACTATACTAATAAGTGGAGCCAGTAGAGGTATTGGACTAAATATTGCACATAAAGAATTAAAAGAAGGCAATAGAATTAGTGTTGGCATAAGAGATTTAGAATCATTAAAAGGAAGCGCTATTGATCCAAATAAATGGCCAGAAGGGAAAATTATAATTAACCACTATGATGCATTAAAAAAAATTACAGCCGAAAATTGGATAAAGAATACCTTAGATGAATTTGGAGAATTTGATTCAGTAATAAATTGTTCTGGAGTATTATCGAAAGTTCCTTTCTTATACAAAGATGGTGACGAAGAAGATATTTTAAATACATTAAATATTAATTTTTTGGCAATTTGGAATTTATGTAGGCTTTCTTGGGATTATTTATGTACCTCAGGTAGAGGAAGAATTATTGTTTTAGTTTCAATGAGTGGGAAAAGATCTAAAGGTGATTTAGCAGCTTATTCTTCTTCAAAGTTTGCTTTGATGGGATTATGCCAAACAATGAAAAATAAAGGTTGGGATAAAAATATAAGGGTTTCAGCAATTTGCCCAAGCTGGGTTAATACAAAAATGGCTGAAAATATCTCCTCCTTAGACAAATCAAGAATGACACAACCTGAAGATATTGCTGAAATATGCTCAACTATTCTGAAGTTACCTACCCAATCAGTTCCATTTGAAATTGCCTTAAATTGTAATTACGAAATTTAACCTAAATTGAAAATTAAGTAAGACATTGAAAGCATTGCAATTGCAATAAATAAACCTTTTATTCGATTAGTTAACAATGAAAAAAGAGATAAATCTTCAGAAAAGTATCCGCCAAAACTACCTGTAATAAATAATATAACCATTGGTAAAGAGGCCATTCCGAAAGAATAAGATATAGATTTTACAAATCCAAAATTTAAATAATTAAAAACAAGGAAACTTAACGAAAACAATAAAAAAGATGCAAATAGAGTTATGGAAACTTCAGCATCTAAAGTGTGAGGTAAGCTACCCTTTAATTCAAATTGCTTTTTACATTCTATAATTTGTCTTTTAGAGAGCTTTAAATAACCAGTTTCAGGAATTCTTTGCGACTTATATTTTCTTAGTAATCTTGCTTCAAGAGTTTCTGGCTCTTTTGTCATAATTGATGTTAATAATTCATCTGGCTTTAATTTCTTAATTTTCTTTTCAAGATTATCCGTTTTACCAATTCTATAAAGGTCACCTACTCTAACAAGGTAAACATATCCCGACATTTGCGTTGTAAAATTAATGTTGTTCCTTCTTAAATAATACTAAAAGAATTAGAGAAATTAAAAGTTTTTACAATATGAAAAAAGATATTTTATATTCATTTCGAAGATGTCCATATGCAATTCGTGCAAGATGGGCCCTTTTAATTTGTGAAATAAAAGTAGAGATAAGAGAAATTAATTTAAAAAATAAACCTCTAGATTTTTTAAATAATTCAAAGACGAAAACGGTTCCAATACTTATAAAAAAAAATAGTGAAGTTATTGAAGAAAGTCTTGAAATCATCCTGTGGGCACTCTCGGAGTCAAAAAAGGAAAACATCAAATTAATTTATTTTCCTGAGAACAAAAAGGAAAATATTTTAGAAATAATTAATGAAAACGATAACGAATTCAAATATCATTTAGATAGATTTAAATATGCCACAAGATATACGAATAGTGATGAAGAATTTCATTTCAAAAATGCGATTAAATTTATAAAGAGATGGAACGAACTTCTAGCAGAAAACAAATACTTTTTTGGAGATAGCCCCACAATAGCTGATTGGTCTATTTGGCCTTTTGTAAGGCAATTTAGAATCGCTTGTGAAAGTCAAAAAAGAAAAAATTATTTTGATTCCTCAATAAAAAACTGGTTAGATTCATTTGAGAAAAATAGAGAATTCAAATCCTTAATGTATAAATATGAATTATGGGAACCATATTCTAGAAAGAATTATTTCCCATCTGATTAACTTTCCAACAACTTCCTTTTCTCAATTATTCTTGCTAACTCCAAAAAATATCCTGCAGTCCTAAATTTTCCTATATTTTTTTCCTTAAAATCAAGATCGCTTCTAATTTCTGCAGTCTCCGCCATAAGCAAATCTAAATCATTTGATCCAAGACTATACAATTCACCAAGTTCGATTTCCCTTCCAAGTAAATGACTCCTAAACCACTTTCCTTTATTTTCTTGAGGTGGAATATCGTAGGGAGTAAATGACATCAAAATAAAATTTAGGCTATTAACATTCTAGGGTTCTTATTGAAACTTTTTCATCTCTACTTTATTAAAAATCAATGCAATAAAAAGAATTGCGAATGTAATTAGGGCACAAATTTCTGTCCAATAATCTATCCCAATTTTAGAAATCATTAATGGTGCAAGAACTGTGAATAGTCCCCCAGAAAGAATTAACTGAGCGAAAAGCTGTTTTGACGTAAAAATTGGTAAAGTTTTAGAAATATTTTTAGGATCTGCAAGCCTTAAAAGAAGTAACCCAGAAGCTACTACACCTGTTGAATTTCCAAACTCTGTCAAGCTTTTTTCAAACCAATAATCATCAAAGATAAAGTATGCGAAATAAGCAATGCAGATTAAATTCCAAAATAAACCGAAAATAGTAAACACTAAAATAAGTATCCAATTATCAAAAACAACTTCAATATCCAAACTCGCCATAGCCGTAAAAATCAATAGGTCTGTGGATAAAATACCAATCTCCCTTTGCAAAATATTTGAAATAAATTCTGTATTTTTGGTTTTTTCTAAAATATATCTAATAAGGAGCGAACCTATAAGGATAAAAGGGAATACTGGTAGTGAAAAAATAATTTCCTTCGACAAATCACCAAAAGAACTAGAAATATACCTTAAAAATTTAAGTAGCAACACACCAAAAGAAATTGCCAAACCAGAGAATCCAAAATTTATCATAAAAATTCTTAAATCTGCAAAAATTCCTGTCTTATTTTTTTCCTTAAGAGTATCTTTTTGTTCAAGAATTTCCTCAGTATCTGAAAGACCTAAAGTTCTACCAAGAAAAATAAATAAGCTACCCAATATTGAAGAGGATAAAAGACCCATTGTTGCCATAGCCAAACCAAGATCTAAACCATTTGGGAAACCAAGTTTATTGAAACTTTCACCGATTATTGATGCAGCTCCATGACCACCCTCAAAACCTACCTCTATTAAACAACCCATTAGAGGATTTGCATCCATAAATGGAGGCAGAAAATATTTAACAACAAGTCCACCGACAAAAAATTGTCCGAAACCTAGTGAGAGAGCTAATAGAAATTGATTAAAAATTGGTTTAACTAAACCATTTATATTCGGAATAGGTCTTCCCATCATTAAAGTCGCGAAGACTAATGATAAAAGAGGAGTGGGAAAATTGCTCCAAACATTTATTGTTTCTTTTGGCAAAAAGTGTATTGCTCCAAATGGGCCTATAGATATTCCTAAAATTCCTGATATAACTGCTATCGGCAATCCAAATCTCTCGAGTTGAACAGCTAGTTTAAATTTTCTCCCAAAAATCAACAAAAAAAATATAATTAATAATCCCAAAAAACTTATCAATAGAGAATTTGAAAAAATATCTTTATTCTGTATCGAAAAAATATTCAATGATTTCAAAAATATATAATTCTAAATCTAAATTAATAAACAAAATTTTTCAAATAAAAAAGGCTCCTTTATGAGGAGCCTTTTGATATTTGTAAGAAATTTGAAAATTAATCTTTAAGAGTAACTGTTGCACTATCAATATTACTGATAGCATTTGTAACTCTTTTGAAATCAAAGCCTAGTGCTCTTAAAGCGTGCCATAGATGACCTTGAATAAAGAAGAATCCAAAATAGTAATGAACATTAGCTAACCATGCCCTTGAAGTGTACTCACCATCAGGAAGATCAACAGTATCTACCCAATAAGGAGAAATACTAAACTTCAATTCAAGTGGTTCACCAAAGAATTCAGTTGGATAAACTGTTGTGTTAGCTGCACTCCAGAAGGCTGCAATAATAGCCATCCAGCCTATTCCAGCTAGTGACCATGATAGAACAGCTTCCGCAGAAAGAAGTCCTTTACCTTTGAATTTGGTATATTCACCAACTTGCTTAGTAGCAATATGCCAAGCACCACCAGTGATCTCAACGAAAGCAAGAAAAGCATGGCCTCCCATTACTTCTTCAAGGCTATCAATAGTCAAAAAGTCAGTTTGGTGATTCCAAATTTTGGCCAAATTTAATTCATACTCAACCTGTCTTACAGAACCAATAGCTGGATCATAAATTCCATGAACCCTTGCCCATTCAACAAAAGCGATAACTGCGAAACCAAGAATAATTAGATGATGACCAAGAATAAATGTCAATTTGTCTGGATTATCCCATTCAATATTGAATTTTCTAGCTCTTGCTACATCAGAATCTTCTAGATTTCCAGGAAGAAGTAAAGAGTGTAAAAGTCCACCTGCGGCTAAAACCATAGAAGAGACTAAGTGAACTATTGCTATAGCTAGAACAGGTTTAGTATCTCCCATCGCAACGCCATTAGCATCAAACCCTATTCCAAGAGTTGCTAAATGAGGAAGAACGATTAGAGGTTGATGACCCATTGGGACACTGGGGTCAAATCGTGAAAGTTCAAAAAGGGTGAACGCACCCGCCCAGAAAACAATTAATCCTGCATGAGCTACATGAGCAGCAATGAATTTTCCTGAGCGATTTGCTACACCTGAATTACCAGCCCACCATCCATAGGTAGTATCTGGATTTCCATAGGTTTGCATTTAGGAATTGATTAGCTTAAACGTTTTGAGAATACTTTATATTTCACCAAACAGTTGAATTCATAACAAAATTGTAAAGGTTAGTAATCCTAACTATTACTTAACAAGAAATCTTCATAAGGCAATCCAATAGCAAAAAAGGTAGATTTAATGAAGAAAAATTATTCTTGTAGATATAAGTCCTAAGCAAATAAACCAGTATTTTTAGATTCAAATAAATAAATAAATCTCATTTTGCTGACATTAAACGATGTTTTGTTTCATTACATCATGATAGTTATTGCCTCATTTTCAAACAATTATTAAATATGGGATAAGATATCTAATACTATGACTACTTCTCAAGAGTCTTCTAGAAAATTTTCACTAGAAATGAAATCGGAAGTGCATTACAAAAAGGCTGCAAAATCCTACAGAAAATCAAAACAATATATAAATATGATTAACTTATATCCAACTTTGCAAAACACTCTTATCGAGTGTAAGGATGAGAATCTAATCGAATAAAGATTTTTATATATTTTTCCAAATCAATCAAAAAACTATTATTTTTAGGCTGCAATATTATAGTTTTCTTCAAAATAAAATTTATTAATTATTTTTCTGCACATTTTTATATTGTATAGAGCTTTGGGTTTCCAAGGCTTTTTCTGACCAAGTGGAGAGCTTTTCCAATGAATCCCAGGCTTAAGTATTCCATTTTCACGTAAAAAAGAAAGTTTAATTTCAGTTATTCCTAGTTGTTCCGCAGTCAACTCAGATGAGCTCCATGTATCCCCTAACATTGGATAAAGTAAATATTATTAATCCTTGATAACGTTAATTTTATTTTTTTTAAAGGGGTAAAACTTTAAAATAATTATTAAGTAACAAAAAAACTAGTTTTTAAAAAGAGAAGAGATTTGAAAGATTTATTTAAAATTAAGAAATATTAAATAAAGAATCGTCATTAATAAATATCTCAGGGATACTTTCTTCTTTTTTGAGAGATTTATAATCAACATATTCTTTTGTTATCGATTGAAGCTTTGGAAGATTGATCCAACCCTTATGCCAATTTCCACTATTTATTAATTCTTCGTAAGTAGTTTCTAAATTTATTTCAGAATCAACTACAGAAACCATTAAAAAAGTACTATTTCCTTTTTCTTTAGCCTCATTTACTAAAACAAAATGTCTCAATCCATTTATAGATTTA
>CACHDC010000009.1 GCA_902578445.1 uncultured Synechococcaceae cyanobacterium | reverse complement strand
TAATACTGATGCATATTTAGTTAATGAAGGTATCCTCCCTGCTGCAAGTCCAAAAATTCTAGATACCAGTGTAATTATTGATGGAAGAATCAATGGCCTATTAAGTTGCGGATTATTGGAAGGGCAATTAATTGTTGCTCAAAGTGTAATTGACGAATTACAAACTTTAGCTGACTCAAGCATTAATGAAAAAAGATCGAAAGGCAGAAGAGGTCTCAAGTTATTAAAAGAATTAAGAGACTTATATGGGAGAAGACTTGTTATAAACCCAACAAAGTATGAAGGTAATGGAGTAGATGAAAAACTCTTGAAGATTACTGAGGATATGACAGGAACTTTAATTACAGCTGATTATAATCTTTCTCAGATTGCTGAAGTTAAAGAATTAAAAGTCATGAATTTGAGTGATTTGGTTATTGCTTTAAGGCCAGAAGTACAACCAGGAGAATCACTTAACATAAAAATTGTCAGAGAAGGTAAAGAAAAAATGCAAGGTATTGGATATTTAGATGACGGAACAATGGTTGTTATTGATGAGGCAAAGAATTTTGTAGGAAGCAGATTAGATATTGTCATAACAGGAGCATTACAAACTCCTACTGGAAGAATGGTCTTTGGAAAACTAATAAATAATCCTGAGTCAAACAAATCTTTTAAATCACCAGCGACACAGGGCTAAATCTAGCTAGAATCAGTTCAATCTTAATTTCGTGATACAAATGACTGTATCTGCTCCTTATTACGGCGAAAACACCGTTATGAGGACCCCGCCCCCCGATCTTCCCTCTCTTTTACTTAAAGAGCGAATTGTTTATCTTGGTTTACCATTATTTTCAGATGATGATGCTAAAAGACAACTAGGAATGGATGTTACTGAGCTAATCATTGCTCAACTTCTTTATCTAGAATTTGAGGATCCAGAAAAACCAATCTATTTCTACATCAATTCAACAGGAACAAGTTGGTACACAGGTGACGCTGTTGGTTTTGAAACAGAAGCTTTCGCTATCTGCGATACAATAAGTTACATCAAGCCTCCAGTACACACAATATGTATCGGACAAGCAATGGGGACAGCTGCAGTTATTCTTTCATCTGGCACTAAAGGTCAAAGGGCGGCTCTCCCACATGCTTCAATTGTTTTACATCAACCTATAAGCGGTGCAAGAGGCCAAGCAACTGATATCCAAATAAGAGCTGAGGAAGTTTTGAAAAATAAAAAATCAATGCTGGAGATTCTATCTCGTAATACTGGAAAGACTATCGAAGAACTCTCAAAAGACTCTGACAGGATGAGTTATCTTAACCCCCAAGAAGCTTTGGATTATGGAGTTATCGATAGAATACTCACAAGTCAAAAAGATTTTTTACCAAATAAAATTTAACCTTCACAAAACTACTTTAAAATCATGCCAATAGGAACCCCAAGCGTGCCTTACAGACTTCCAGGGAGTCAATACGAAAGGTGGGTTGACATTTATACAAGACTAGGTGTTGAAAGAATTCTTTTTCTTGGACAGGAAGTGAATGATGGTATTGCTAATAGCCTTGTTGCACAAATGCTTTATCTAGATTCTGATGATAATTCCAAACCTATCTATCTATATATAAACAGCCCAGGAGGATCAGTTACTGCTGGCTTGGCTATATATGACACTATCAAATATGTAAAAAGTGATGTAGTAACCATATGCGTAGGCCTCGCAGCCTCAATGGGAGCGTTTCTATTGGCTGCTGGCACAAAAGGGAAAAGAGTTGCTTTGCCTCATAGCAGAATAATGATTCATCAACCTCTAGGAGGAACTTCTCAACGTCAAGCAAGTGATATTGAAATAGAAGCTAAGGAAATTTTAAGAATTAAAGATATGTTAAATATGTCTATGGCAGATATGACAGGCCAATCATTTGAGAAAATTGAAAAGGATACTGATAGAGATTATTTTCTAAGTGCGGAAGAAGCAAAAAACTATGGCTTAATTGATAGAGTAATTACTCATCCAAGCGAAGCAAATCAGTCTTAAATTTTCTAAATAAAAATTTTAATTTTAATTTTTAAATTAATAATTTTTTGGTTTATTTACACCTTTAATGTCTAAAATATTAATTATCAAATGCAAAGAAGCTACAACTAATGACCCAACTCTTTTATGACACAGATGCAGATCTAAGTCTTTTAAATAATAAAACAATAGCGATTATTGGATATGGTTCACAAGGTCATGCACATGCCCTAAACCTTAAAGATAGCGGCATGGATGTAATTGTTGGATTATATAAAGGAAGTAAGTCCGAAAGCAAAGCTATTAGCGATGGTCTAGAAGTATTTAGCGTTTCTGAAGCTTGCGAAAAAGCAGACTGGATTATGATTCTCCTTCCAGATGAGTTTCAGAAAGATGTTTATCTTAAAGAAATAGAACCAAACTTAAAAGAAGGAAAGATATTAAGTTTTGCTCATGGCTTCAATATAAGATTCGGACTTATCAAACCTCCTAGTTTTGTGGATGTTGTAATGATTGCCCCAAAAGGACCTGGACATACTGTTCGTTGGGAATATCAGAATGGTCAAGGAGTACCAGCATTGTTTGCAGTAGAACAGGATTCTTCCGGAAATGCAAGATCATTGGCGATGGCTTACGCTAAAGGGATTGGCGGAACGAGAGCTGGGATTCTTGAAACAAACTTCAAAGAAGAAACAGAAACTGATTTATTTGGAGAACAAGCGGTTTTGTGTGGAGGATTATCAGAACTTGTCAAATCAGGCTTCGAAACTCTTGTAGAGGCAGGCTATCAGCCTGAACTTGCTTACTTCGAATGCTTACATGAAGTTAAACTTATTGTTGATTTAATGGTGAAAGGAGGGTTATCTCAAATGAGAGATTCCATTTCAAATACTGCAGAATATGGAGATTATGTAAGTGGTAAAAGACTTATCAATAGTGATACAAAGAAAGAAATGCAGAAAATTCTAAAGGATATTCAAGATGGAACTTTTGCTAAGAATTTTGTGGAAGAATGCGATAAAAACAAACCCTTAATGACAAAATTAAGAGAAGAGAACTCAAAACATGAAATTGAGAAAGTGGGTAAAGGTCTCCGCTCGATGTTCAGTTGGCTGAGATAAATTTATTTTTAATATTTCTTGGATCGATCGGTTTTGATTTATTGACCGGCGATCCAAGATTCTTAATCCACCCTGTTCAAGTAATTGGCTTTTATATAAAAAGAATATCTGATTACCTCATAAATAATTTCGGAGAAAATAAAAATATATTGTTTTGGGGAGGTTTTATCGTAGCTATATCGACTATTGGAATGAGTTTTGGTTTAGGAAAGTTGATAGAACTCAATTATGTGCAATCAAGAAATCATTTTTTTGATGGATTGTTAATTTTTTTTGGACTTTCAAGTTGCATTGCGACTAAGGGACTTCTTTCAAGTGTCAAAGAGATTGCAGAGCTAATAGAACGCAAGGAAATTAATAAACAAAATAAGAAAATAATCAAAGAGAAGGTACAAAGAATAGTAAGTAGGGATGTAAGGTCATCTTCTGTGAGACATCTCTTGAGATCAAGTACAGAGAGCCTTACTGAAAATTCTGTTGATGGAATATTTGGGCCATTATTTTGGATTTTTATTGGAATTATTTTTATGAAGTTTTCAGTTTTTCTACCAGGACCTTTATCACTTGGTTTTTCTTATAAAGCAATAAGTACTTTAGATTCAATGATAGGTTACAAATATGATTATTTTAGATATTTAGGTTTTTTCAGTGCAAAAATCGAAGATATTTTTACGTTTATTCCTTCAAGATTAGTTTTAATTACTTTACCTTTAGTCAGCTCCAAAGTTAATGAGTATGGATCAATTATTAAAAAAAGTTATCTTGATGGTAAAAAATATGATTCGCCTAATGCAGGGATTTCAGAAGCTATATTTGCTTATATTTCCGGTATTAAATTAGGAGGTAAAAGTAAATATAAAAATGAAATTATTGAAAAACCAATAATCAATGCGACTGGAGATAATTGCACTGAAGAAAAAATCAAATTAATTTGTCAATTAATTTTGAGATTACAATTTTTATGGATAATAATTTTTTCCTTAATTTTTTTTATAGTCTCGAGTTTAATTTAATAATAAATTAGTTTAAAAATTATTAGAATAGACTAAAAATCAATGCAAGAAAACAGCTCTCCAATGAAAAATCAAAATGATGATTTTACTAATACATCATCAAGTGATAATGAATACTCAAAATGGGTAGACAATCAGGGGGATGAAGTAAAGAATGTTTTTGGATTCAATAGTAGCGCTGAACTTGTGAATGGGAGAGCAGCTATGATTGGATTTTTAATGCTCATATTAACCGAGTTGGTTTTTAGAGGTAGGCCTGTGACTTCTGCAATTTTTGGAATCAATTAAAAATGGAAGAAAAAAACCCTAACCCAATAAAAGCAATCCTATACATATCTGTATGGGTAATAATTTGGGGAACATTAGGCTCTATCATTGATTATCCTCTTTATAAAAATAAAATTTACTTAGAAGGCAGTATATATCAGTATCTTACTTTCACAATTACGGCGATAATATCAATAATAAGTGCAAAGTTTTTTTATAAAAAATTTGAATTATAAAAATTTGTACCTAAATTTCATAATAATTTTAGCTGGTTTTTCCTTTTCATTTGACTCATAAAGTATCCACTTATGTGTCTCAGTATCATGATCACAACCATAATTTCCAGATAAGTTATCGTAACTTGAAAGATACGAATGACAATTCTGGTCTGCCTCAAAAGCAGAGTCATAACCTGTGAGAAAATATATCAAAAACAGAAGGATTACTAACAAAAAAACTGCTTGAAAGACTAAATTTACTACCTTCATAAGAATTTCTAAAACTTAAATATATCATTTAAAAAAAATTTTCGATCTAAAAATATTTAACGACCAACATTAAAAACAAAGTCATGGAATTCTTGATTATTCAGATACAAAAACACTAAAAGAATTAAAATTACGTTCAGTCCTAGTACTATTGATCCAAAAATATTAATTTGTTTTTTACCTGGTAAAGTGTAGGTGAATTTCTTGCCTTTAAGAAAAGAAGCTAACCCTTTTTTTTCTTTTTTTGAATCCTTTATTTCAGCATCATTTTTAATTTCATTATCAGAGAACCCTTTTACCATTACAAATTAAAATCCAGACTTATATTATTCCAAAAAAAAAAAATTTTTTAATAATTAACAATTTTTAATCACATATGGCACCAAAAATGAAATTCTCTCATTTGAGAAATTTTTTAAAAAATAAGCTTCAATAAGTCCCGACTGCAATCCCAGTAAACTAGATTGACATTTGAATCTGTTTTGGTCAAATACTACTAATTGAAGTTTTTCAATTTCAGAAACTAACTCTCTACAAATTTGGTTTTGAGAATCTTTAATACAATCATTAGATTCTTTTAAAATCCTGGATTTTGTTGGTATTGCCTCTGCCACAATAAAATTAGATAACAACAAAAATTTCAGGAATAAAATAGTTAAACATTTCATTACTTCTTAAGACTTATAAAATTTGAGATACCTTTTTAAGAGTTTTAGTCATTGACCCAATAGCATTTCAATGAAATTAAAAAAAAAGATGCCCTAAAAGAGCACCTTGTTATTAAAGAAAGAATTAGGTTAATAAATTTAACCTTGTACTCTATCCTTAAAAAGTTTACCTGCTGAGAATGTTGGAACTCTTTTAGCAGGTATTGCTATTTTTTCGCCTGTCTTAGGGTTTAATCCCTGTCTTGCAGAACGATCTCTTGGCTCGAAAGAACCAAATCCTAGTAAGGAGACTTTTTTGCCTTCCACTACTGAGTCAACAATAGTTTCAATAGCTGCATCAACAACTAAAGAAACATCAGTTTTTGTGAGCTCTGTACGAGCAGCAACAAGGTTTACTAAATCAGCTTTGTTCATTGAATTGTTTATAAAGCAGAGATTTAAAGACAAGTGTTTTAAGCAAGCCTAAAAACCTCGAACTTGCATATCATATGGAGCAAATACAAATACGGCAACCGAAAATGCCGGCGGCGCAAAGCTTTATACAAATCTTAGGGACATTTTTAGCTCCATTATTTATTTTTAATAGCCTCAATTTTTTGTTATGTAAAATTAGCCCCTTTAAGTATAAAACAGGAAAAACCTTTGGTACCACTTGATTTATCCTTAAAAAATCCAACTTCATTTATCAGAAAAGAAATCTCAAAGATAAATAAAGTTAAGAATTTGAGCTATTTATTATATTTTATTAATTTTCAGATATATTTCCTTCTCATCACATGAAAAAACATAATTTGTATTTTGAAATCAAGAAAAATCTGGTTTTCTCACAATTAATCTTTCTCTATAAATCTTTTTATGCATTAAGAAAATGGAAAGAAAATTGTAATTAATTTGGAAATTAATAATCTCAAAATCAAATAAAGTTGATTAGTGAAACCTTAAATTTTAGTTTTTTTCTTAATTTTGTATCTATTATTCTAATATCAGTAATTTGAATAAATTATCTCAATATTTAATTAATCAATGTTAAGGATAAAGTGACTCATATCAAGAAAGGTAAACCATTTCCCTTAGGAAGTACTCTAACTTCAGAAGGTGTTAATTTTTCCTTAGTAGCCACAAATGCAGAATATGTAGAAATCTTATTGTTTGAGAAAGAGACCTCTATCTTCCCAAAAAGTATATTGAAACTAGATCAGAATCATAATACAGGTCCTTACTGGCATGCGGAGGTAAAAAATCTAAATGAAGGTTGTATTTATGCTTTTAGAGTAAAACAAAAAAATAATTCGATCAACAATAACTATGAAAAAAAAGTACTACTCGATCCATGTTCAAGGGGTATAACCGGTTGGGGAAGTTATAAAAGAGAAAATGCATTAAAAACGCAAGAAAATACTAATTCTTGTCTTAAAAGCGTTGTTTGCGATAGAAAATTATTTAATTTTAAGGATTTTCCAAGACCGAAACATTCTTGGGAAGAAACAATTATTTATGAACTCCATATCAAATCCTTTACTGAATCAACTGATAAAACTGAAAGTTGTTTCAAGAAATTTTTAAAAAAAATTCCATATCTCAAAGAACTGGGAATTACCTCAATCGAATTACTTCCAATTTTTTGTTTTGATCCAACTGATGCACCAAATGGTTTAGAGAATTTTTGGGGTTATAGTCCAATTAATTGGTTTACTCCCCATTTTGAATACCTTTCGAATGAATCAGCTAAAAAGAATAGAGAGGAATTCAGAAAATTAGTAGAGGAGTGTCATAAGGCAGAAATTGAAGTTATTTTAGATGTCGTATACAATCACACCTCTGAAGGAGATCACAAAGGACCTGCGATATGTTGGAAAGGTATAGATGAAAACCTTTATTACTTTATTGGGAAAGATAAAAATTATCAGGATGTATCTGGTTGTGGGAACACTATTGCAGCAAACAGAGGATTAGTTAGAAAACTAATAATTGAATCATTAAAGTGTTGGGCGAGTGAATTTGGAGTAGATGGTTTTAGATTTGATTTGGGTATTGCCTTATCAAGAGGAGAAAATCTCTCGCCACTCGATAATCCTCCAATTTTTGAAGATATAGAATGTGAACCAGAACTTGTTGATATAAAGTTTATAAGTGAACCATGGGATTGTGGTGGTTTATATAAATTAGGTAATTTCCCATCTAAGAATATTTTCACTTGGAATGGTCATTTTAGAGATGACTTGCGAAGATTTTGGAAAGGAGATGAAGATACAGCTTGGAATATGAGCGATAAAATAAAAGGTACTCCATCTATTTATAGAGAAGATAATATTTTCCCAAAATCAATAAATTTTATTACTTCACATGATGGATTCACTCTAAAAGATTTAGTAACATTCAATAGAAAACATAATTTTGCCAACAGAGAACAAAATAGAGACGGAGATAATCATAATAATTCTTGTAATTATGGTACGGAGGGACCAACTACAAACTTATTAATCAATCATCTAAGAAAAAGACAACAAAAAAATCTTATTCTTTGTTTACTTATATCTAAAGGTGTTCCAATGATACTAATGGGTGATGAGATAGGAAGGTCACAAGGTGGTAACAACAATTCTTGGTGCCAAAATAATTTATTGGGCTGGATGAATTGGGAACATGGTCAACAAGATTTGGAATTATTTGAATTTTTTAAATACGTCATAAAAATCCGGAAAAAACTAATTAACATTTTCAATCCATCATTCTTACCTAATAATCAAACCAATGAACATATTCCAACATATCATTGGCATGGAACAAAGTTAGATAGCCCCGATTGGAGTAGTTGGTCTCATACAGTTGCCTTTAGTATTAACAAAGGCAACACTAATCCGCTGGTATGGATAGGTTTAAATGCGTATTCAAAAAGTATCGATTTCCCCTTGCCGAAATGTAAATATAATTGGTTAAAAGTTATTGACACTAACATGTCTGAGATTTTTAAACCCTTAACTATTAATGAAAAATCTGTTTCAATAAAGAGTAGAAGCTCTTTATTAATCATTTCAGAAGAAGTATTTGGGGCAAAAAATAATTTATTCTAAAAGCGGGCGGCGGGAATCGAACCCGCATCTTCAGCTTGGAAGGCTGAGGTTTTACCACTAAACCACGCCCGCATTAAGTAATAGAATTACCATTGCAATAATACATTATCAAACAATCAACATAGTAAAAAGATTGGAAAATTCACACTCGAAAAAAAATATTTCTAGATCAACAACAAGATTAATGTTCTCTTATGGGCTAGGAGATGCAGGCACAGGTTTAGTCGCTACGCAATTTGGTTTTTTTCTTTTCAAATTCTTTATTTCTGCTGGTTTACCAGTAATAATTGCAGGATCATTATTAATGTTAATAAAGATATGGGATGCAATAAATGATCCGTTAATTGGATGGTTAAGTGATCGTACTAAATCAAGATGGGGGCCTCGAATCCCTTGGATGGTAGCAGCATCTGTTCCTCTTGGTTTATCTTTAGCTGCGATATGGTGGACACCCACTGGTTCAGTACTAACCAAGACTATTTACTATGCCATAATTTCTATAATCGTAATGACTGCTTATACAAGTATTAACCTTCCTTTTGCAGCTCTATCTACTGAAATTTCTGAAAAAACAGCAATAAGAACAAGACTAAACGCATCGAGATTTACTGGCTCAATAATTGCAGGACTAACTGGTTTAATAATTGCTGGAGTTGTATTAGGTTCCGAAGGATCAGCAAATAATGAATATTTTTTAATGGGTAAAATAAGCGGATGTATTGCAGTTGCTGCAACATTAATTTCTTGTTGGGGATTAGCTCCATTCGCAAAAAAAGCAAGAAGGCCTTCTGGAAAAGTTGAAGCCATAACACTTCAATTCAAAAGGATCTTCAGAAATAAAAAATTCCTAAAAGTTATTACGCTTTATATTCTTCTTTGGTGCGCCTTACAATTAATGCAAACAGTAGCGTTAATCTATGTCGAGGATGTACTGAATGTACCAACATATATTGCGAAGTGGATCCCGATACCTTTCCAAATTAGCGCTTTATTGGGTTTACAAATATGGACCAGAGTATCAAATAAATTGAACAGGATTTCAGCCTTAAACTATGGAGCGATTATGTGGATTATTTCATGTACAGCAGCTTTATTTTTACCTTCTATATCAAAAATTTCAGGAGTTGGAGATAGTTTATTCCTAAATACCAGCAACATATTTCTGTTCATTCTTTTAATTTTCATAATCTGTCTTATTGGTATTGGTGCTTCAACCGCTTTTCTCATCCCTTGGTCACTACTCCCTGATGCAATAGATGAAGATCCAGAGAAACCAGCAGGATTATATACTGCTTGGATGGTACTTATTCAGAAGATTGGTATCGCGTTTAGTGTTCAATTATTGGGATTTTTATTGTATTTAGCAGGTTATCAATCATGCTTTATTGATAAAGATGGTCTAAATATTATTGAACAATGCTACTCAGCACAATTAACTATTAGATTATGTATTGGTTTAATACCCTCAATATTGGTAATAATTGGTCTTTTAATCATGAGAAAATGGGATCGAAAATTAATTACAAACTAATATAAAGATATGTATTACCTTAATTTTTTCAAAAGACTTTTAAGCAGCCTAGTTATTGGCGGGCAAGCAATAAATTTTATCTTTAAGGGTAAAATTTCCAAAAATGATCTCTTTGACCAACTTATGGAGTCAGGTCCTGGCAGTTTATTAATTGTATTAATTACAGGAATTGCTGCAGGTACAGTTTTTAATATTCAAGTTGCATCACAACTTACAAGTATGGGGGTTTCAAGTGAAATAGGAGGTTTATTAGCAGTCGGCATGGCGAGAGAAATGGCTCCTCTTCTAACTGCTACTTTAATGACTGGTAAGGTAGCAACTGCCTATGCGGCTCAACTGGGCACTATGAAAGTTACAGAACAAATTGAGGCAATAACCATGTTAAGGACCGAACCAGTCCAATATTTGGTAGTCCCAAGGTTGCTATCGATGGTAATAATGTCCCCAATACAGTGTCTTTTGTTTTTATCTGTAGCTTTATGGAGTGGACAAATTTGGAGCACAATTTTTTATAAAGTTCCTCCAATAGTTTTTTGGACATCCGTAAGGTCAGGTAATGTGAGTTTAACTAGTACAGACTTAACCTCAATGTTAATAAAATCTGTAGTGTTCGGATTACTTATTTCAATCATTGCTTGTGGGTATGGACTCACAACTAAAGGAGGTCCAAAAGAAGTTGGAACAAGTACAACAGGTGCAGTTGTAATGACTCTCGTTACTGTATCTTTAATGGATGTATTACTAACACAAATTTTATTTGGATGATTCTATGTTTAATACAAAATCAAAAAAAGAGGAGCCAGTAATAATATCTCCCTCATTTCAGTTGCCAATCATTCTAATAGTTTTAAGTTTTATGCTTTTATTTTTGAATATTGGTTCTTTGCCAACAATAATTTTTGCTTCTTTTAGCTTTTTTTTATTACTTCAGTCATTCACCTTAAGAATAAAAATAACAAAGGATGATTTTATCGTTTTACAATTAGGGAAAGAGATTAGAACTTTTCCATTCAAGAACTGGATATCATGGAAATTCTTTTTCCCTATAATCCCAGGTATTTTTTATTTTAGAGAAAAGTCCAGTCCTCATTTATTACCAATTTTGTTTAATCCAAAGCAATTAAAAGATGAGCTCATAAAAAAAGTTGACTCCCTGGAAATTAAAAATTCTTAAAATTCAAACTTTGCCTTTTCATCAAAATTATTTAAATGACCAATACAGAAATTTCCGACAATAATCCTGAAAAGGAATTAATAATAGATAAGTCAATTTCAGATGATAAAACCAAACAAAATAGTAAGAAAAATACAACTCAAAATAAAAAAATTACACCAAGAAACTACAAATCAACTAAATCTTTTGATGAAATTTCTAATGAAATTTTTAGAGATCTTATTTCAAAAAAAGACTCTTTAGTTAAAGAAATAAAAGAGTTAGAAACAAAAAAAAATGAAATAGAAAAAGATATTGATTCAAATTTCAAAGGACAGTCAGATAATATTGCTAAAAGAGTTAAAGGCTTTCAAGATTACTTAACTGGAGCTTTGGAGAATCTTTCACAAAACGTAGAGAAACTTGAATTAGTTTCTCAACCAATAATCGTAAAGCCTTCTCCCCTCGATGAGAAAAAGCAACAAAATAGCACAAATAATGTAGTTAATGTTCCTGCTCTTTCTGAAACATTTAAACCAGATGAAGAAATTATAAAAAATTGCTTTTCAAGTTTTACAGAACAACCTGACTTTTACGCCGAACCATGGAAATTAAGACGGAGTCTTGATTCATCAGATATAGAAATCATGGATGATTGGTTCTTTAACATGGGAGGAAGAGGTTCGATTGAAAGTAGAGGATCTCGACAAAAAAATGCCTTATTATCAGCGGGTTTAATATCTATTCTTGGAGAATTATATGGAGATCAGTTTCAGACTCTTATTTTAGCTTCGCAGCCTGAACGATTAGGTGAATGGAGAAGAATTCTTCAAGATTCACTGGGTCTCACAAGAGATGACTTTGGACCTAATAGTGGGATTGTTCTTTTTGAAAGGCCTGAAGGTGTTATCGAGAGAGCTGATAGGTTAGAAGCGAATGAAGAATTGCCATTTATTATCATTGATGCAGCAGAAACCTCTGTTGAAATTCCAATACTTCAATTCCCATTATGGGTTGCATTTGCTGGTTCATATAATGAAATTTACGATGATCTTGAACTAAACTAAGCTTTATGAATATCTTAATAATTTTTATAAGCTATCTTTTAGGATCATTTCCAACAGGCTTTTTAATTGGAAAATATCTCAAGAATATAGATCTAAGAACTATAGGTTCTGGATCTACAGGTGCCACAAATGTCTTAAGAAATGTTGGGAAATGGCCTGCACTTTTTGTATTTATCATTGACGTTGGGAAAGGACTTATTGCAGTAAAAATTGCTCAATATTACACTGATCAAGGGTTAATAGAAGTTATAGCAGGTATATCCGCTATTTCAGGACATATTTGGCCAATATGGCTTGGAGGTAAAGGAGGTAAAGCTGTTGCAACTGGATTAGGTATGTTTTTAGCTCTTTCTTGGAAAGTTGGACTCGCATCTCTTGGTGTTTTTTTAATAGTCCTAACAAAAACTCAATTTGTTTCTTTATCCAGTATTTCAGCTGCAATCTTACTTCCTATTTTTATGTTTTTTTACCTAGGTAAATTGATGCACTCATATTTTTTCATAAGTTTAATTGTGGCATTATTAGTAATCTGGAAACATCGAACAAACATAACAAGATTGATTAAAGGAGAAGAATCCAAAATTAATCAGAATCAATAGATTTAAATATTTCTATTAGAGCTTTATTAGGATCTATAGCTTTTGATATTGATCTACCAATGACTAACTTAGAAGCCCCATTATCTATAGCTTCATGGGGAGTCATAATTCTATTTTGATCATCTTTATTGTCAAAATTTAATCTGATGCCTGGTGTAATAAGTTCAAAATTATCCTTATAAATAGATCTCAACATTTTTACCTCCCAAGGTGAACAAACACATCCATCTAATCCGGCATCAAAAGACAATTTTGCAAGTCTCAATACATTTTCTTCAATTGAATTATTTCTATCAAGATCAGTTTGAAAATCTTTAAGAGAAAAGCTTGTTAAAACAGTTATTCCTACAACAAATGGAGGTTTAACACTAACTGAGGCGGCCCCCTCTAAAGATGCCTTCTTCGAATCCTTAAGAGCTTTTAGACCTGCTGAAGCATGAATAGAAATTATATCAACCCCTAATTTTGCGACTTGGAAACAAGCTGCACCCATGGTATTTGGAATATCATGAAATTTTAAGTCTAAAAAAATTTTTTTATTTAAACTTTTTAAAATTTCAATAACTCTTGGACCTTCCCTAACAAAAAGCTCTAAACCAACTTTCACCCATTTAATATTAGGACATTTTTCTAGAAGTAATTTTGCTTGACTCACATCTAGTCCATCTATTGCCAATATTATTTTATCTTCTGAATTCAATCTGTTATTCATCAATTTTTAGTTTTCAAACCTCTTAATAATTTTTTTTTCCAATTTGCAAGATTTTCCCTTCTAATTCATTTTTTGAATCAAAAACTAAATCAGGATTTACTATTTTCTGACTATCAATTTTCACGCCCCCACCTTTAATAGATCTTTTGGATTCGCTACTTGATTTGAAAAGTTTTAGAACACTTAGCAAGTAAAAAAACTTAACTGGAAAAACTATTTCTTTTAATGAAATCCCTGGAATTTCTCCAACTTTTTCTTTTTGTCCAAGAAATAATTTTTCACAGTTTGATTGCGCTTTTAATGCTTCCTCAGCCCCGTGGAATAAAGTAGTAACTTCTAAAGCCATTCTTCTCTGTAATTCGCGAGGATTTGATTTTTCAAGCAAACTTAAATCTAATTCAGTAAGCAATTCAAAATAGGTAGGTATTATATTATCCGGTACTTTTTCTAATTTTGAATACATTGAAAGAGGATCATCAGTCAACCCTACGGTGTTAAATTCAGATTTACTCATCTTCTTAATTCCATCTAAACCTGTCAAAATTGGCATCAGAACGCCAAATTGCGGTTCTTGTTTAAAATGCCTTTGAAGGTCTCTTCCTATTGCAATATTAAATTTCTGATCTGTACCTCCAAGCTCAATATCTGATTGAACAAACACCGAATCGTACCCTTGTAATAGTGGATACAAGAATTCATGCAAAGCAATTGGAACTTGTGAAGTATACCTTTTATTAAATTCCTCCTTAGCTAGCATTTGACTAACTGTTGCACTCCCCATCAATTCAACTATTGAATTAAGATCTAATCCTTTTAACCATTCACTGTTATATCTAATTTCCATTCTATCTTTTGAATCAAAATCTAAAATAGATTCATTAGCTGGTTTACCCATTCCTAGTTGGGTTAAGTATGTTTTTGCATTATCCTTAACTTGTTTTTCCGATAACTGCACTCTTGTTTTGTTTTTTCCAGTTGGATCTCCAATTTGAGCAGTAAAATCCCCAATAATTAAAACTGCAACATGTCCATTATCTTGGAATGCTCTAAGTTTTTTGAACAATATGCTGTGCCCAAGATGAATATCTGTTCCAGTCGGATCGATTCCGAGTTTAACCCTTAATTTTATATTATTTTTTTTCGCATGATCAATTATCTCCGAAAAAGTTTGAGCTGTTCCCTTAATTGGAAAATATTCTTCTATTCCTCTTGAAAGCCATGATGGCAATATTAAATTATCTGACATGAAGCTTTAACCGTTAAATTTAAGAAGTTTTATCAAGTTCATCCTTCATTCTTATTAAGGTTTTATTCATCTGATCAAACATTTGATCGGGAGTAATTCCAAATTGACTTAACTGTGTCTTTAGTTGTTCTACTGTCATTTTGGCTTGAAAATCTTCAGACAATTCAAATCTCTTCATAAAAACCTTATAACGATCCATAAGAGATTCCATTTTTTTTATGAACATTTTTTTCCCTTCTCTGTCAAATTTTCCATAATCAGAGCCAAGTTTCATAAGTTCTTGGTAATCTGTAAAAAGCTTTTTAGCTTCTTCTTGAACGATGTCTGACTCGAAGAATCCCATCCTTATATTCCTCCCTCTAATCTCTGAGAAACATTATTATAACTGACTTGATAATTTTGAATCATGAATAATAAAGTCGGTGCGGTACAACTTTTAGTATTTTTCACTTCCTGATACCAAAGGATTTGAAGTGGAGTTGCACTCATGTTGTTCTAAACTAATCTATTTTACCAATAATTGAAAGGTAGAAAATACTACCTAAATTTTTTAAACATGAAAATTTAGATATAAATTTAAAAATTATTTTTTTATAAATATTTTATGAGGTTTTTTCTGACTCAAATAATCCCATTTCTATTTTTTTACTTCGAAAGATTAGGGTTCAATTACAAGCTAACAAGAATCTTTTAAATTGATTAGAACATAAATAAATTTTAGTTTATAAATAATTCTTTGATTTATATTTTTTCAGAATTAAATTTAGTTAAAATATTTGATAAATATTGGAAAAATTCAACTTAAATAATATTTCAAATCAAAAAAGACAATTTGAATTATTTGGTTCAAATGTAAATGCATCAATTAATTTTCAACATTCAAATAATCTAAAAATCAAAGGCGAAATCCTAACTGAATGGAGAAATAAAATATATAATCACCAATTCAAAATCTCAAAAGATACTCACAATAAAACTTTTCACCAAACAACTCTTCCTATAAATTCAATTTCCAATGAAAGAAAAATTGATCCGTTTTCCTTGCAGCCATTATCATTGAACTTTTGGAGAACCAATCAATATATACATAATGGTCCGGCAATGTATTTTGTAATTGACTCGATGGAGAGTTCTAAAATAATTCTTTATATAGGAGAAACAAATTCAGCAAATAAAAGATGGAAGGGAGAACATGACTGTAAAAATTACCTCATGAACTATAAAGAAGCCCTAGCGCATAATAAACTCTCAAGTCACCAAGATATTCGTTTCTTCTTAGATGTACCCAAAGAAGTAAAATTAAGACGTAAATTAGAACAGCAGCTGATATATTTATGGTTACCACCTTTTAATAAAGAAACTAGAGATAGGTGGGCAACTACTTTCACAAACAACTAATAGTTAATTCAATCCATTTTAAAAATGCAATTTTCCACATTCCAAAAAAATCTAGATAAATGGCAAGGTGCTTCATTAATTTTTGGAGTTTTTGAGGAAGAAATTGCAAGCCAACTTGAAAACTTAAAATTTGTTATTGACCCAAAATTAATATTAAAAAAAGTTGCTCAAAAAGAATTTAAAGGAGAAAAAGGAAAAACTTTATGCTTTGAATTTTTAGATCAAAAATTAGATACTTTAATCATAGTTGGTCTTGGCAAATCAAAAGACCTAAATAAAAGTGATATAGAAAACTCTATAGGAAATCTAGTTAGGAAAACTGCCGATAAAAATGAAAAAATCAGCATCTTACTACCTTGGGAATTGATAAATTCACAACTAGAAATAAATCACTTAGCAGAGTCAGCCAGATTATCTGCCTATAAGGACAATAGATTCAATAAGAAAAAAGATGAAAAGAAAGTTCTTAAAGAAATAGAGTTTTTGAATTTAAAAAAATTTGGGAATATTAGCTTTGAAGAGACAGCACAAATATGTGCAGGTGTTGAACTAGCTAGAAGACTTGTAGCGGCCCCTCCAAATAGTCTTACGCCTCAGGAAATGTCTATACAAGCTTCTCAAATAGCTAAAGATCATGGTTTGGATGTAAAAATTTTAGAGGCAAAAGATTGTGAAGAGTTAGGAATGGGTGCATATTTAGCTGTAGCAAAAGGTTCAGATCTAGATCCTAAATTTATTCATCTAACTTATAAGTCAGAGGGGGATATTAAAGAAAAGATTGCGCTTGTTGGGAAGGGTTTAACCTTTGATTCTGGCGGATACAATCTGAAAGTAGGAGCATCTCAAATTGAAATGATGAAATATGATATGGGGGGAAGCGCTGCAGTTTTAGGAGCAGCCAAAGCACTTGGAGCAATAAAACCAAAGGGATTAGAAATTCATTTTATTGTGGCATCTTGCGAAAACATGATAAATGGATCTGCAGTACATCCTGGAGATGTAGTTATGGCATCTAATGGTAAGACAATTGAAATAAATAACACTGATGCAGAGGGTAGACTCACATTAGCTGATGCTTTAACTTACGCATCAAATTTAAAACCGGATTCAATAATAGATCTCGCAACTTTAACAGGAGCTATTGTTGTTGCACTAGGGAATGATGTAGCTGGATTCTGGAGCAATAGTGATGATCTAGCAAATGACCTAAAAGCTGCATCAGCCCAGTCTGGAGAAGAATTATGGCAAATGCCTTTACAAAAATCTTATAAAGAAGGTTTAAAGTCTCATATAGCAGACATGAAAAATACAGGTCCTAGAGCAGGTGGGTCAATAACAGCTGCTTTGTTTTTAGAGGAATTCTTTGATAAGGAGATTAAATGGGCTCATATTGATATTGCTGGGACTTGTTGGACTGATAAGAATAAGGGAATTAACCCATCAGGTGCAACCGGTTTTGGAGTTAAAACTCTTGTTCAATGGATTAAAAATAAATAACTATATTTAAATCATTCATTCCAAAGATTTGTTGATCTAGCGTTATCGCCCCATAATTTATCCAACCTCTGATCTCTCCCACATGAGAATCTATAGAACTTATATTTTAATTCATTTCTCTCAGCAAAATCTTGATGATATTCTTCAGCCAACCAAAATTGACCTTTTGATTTTAGTTCGACAGATATTTTTTCTAGTGGCACACGCAATTCGTTAGAGGCCGAAACAATTGCATTTATGGCTTCACTTTCCTCATTTGCATCTTTAAAAAAAATAACTGGCCTATAAGAATCTCCACGATCACAAAATTGACCCTTACCATCCAAAGGATCAATATTTCTGAAATAGAGTCTAAGTATTTCGGGTAAAGTTACCAATTGGGACTCATAGTCGACCAAAACCACTTCTTGATGTCCTTCATGATTTTCGTAGGTTGGATTTTGTAAATCCCCACCTGAATAGCCACTTTGTACAAAATTTATCCCCTTTAATGACTCTAAATCATGTTCTAAACACCAAAAACAACCTCCTGCAAGAATCAGTTCCTCTGCGAAAGCATTGACAGGGCTCATAAATATTGAAAAAGCGATTATTAGAGGAAGAAAATATTTCATTTTTGTATTATAAAGTTCAAATAATAGAATTAATGATGTCTTTAGCAGCTCTCTGGACTACGCCCTCTTCACCTAATTCTTTTTTTAAAAAAGCATAACCTTTTTTTATTTTTATTTTTTCTGATTTCCCCTCAAGAATCCTACAAGATTTATAGAAGATTTTCTTTTCATCAAACTCTTTCTGCACAAACTCAGGGATTATTAATTTATTAACTAACAAATTTACAGGGGAGATAAATCTTACCTTGAAATTGAGAATTTTTTTAGCGATAAAAGCAGTTATCCTACTTACTCTATAACCAACAATCTGCGGGATTCCATACAATGCCAATTCCATATTAACTGTCCCAGATTTACAAAAAGCAATTTTAGTGAGCGAATAAATATAAGGCTTTAATTTTGCACTATCTTTTTGAGAAATTACAAGTCCTTTAACTTGATATTTACTAAAAGCTTTTTTGAATATTTCATCAAAAGCTTTCCTACAGGAGGGAATATAAACAACCAAACTTGGATATTTTTGTTGTAATTTTTTAGCCGCTTTCATAAAAGTAGGTAATACATATCGTAATTCCTGAGGTCTTGATGCAGGCATCAAAAGTAGGATGTTTTGATTAGAACGAAGGTTAAGAATAGACCTGGCATCCTTCTTGAGAGGAAGTTTTTTTGTCAAATCAATCATTGGATGTCCAACCCACAAAACATTTCCACCCCTCTTTTTATAAAAGGCTGCTTCTTTCTTGAAAATCGCAAAAATTTTATCAGAAAATTTTATTAGATTAGTTGTAGTATTATTCCCAACCCTCCAAGCCCACTCTTGAGGAGCAATATAGTAAAAAATTGGAATTTTAGTCTTCGATCTTTTTAATTTAGTACCTATTTTTATATTAGGACCCATATAGTCAATCAAAACTAAACAATCTGGTGGATATTTTTTTAGTAATTTATAGAACCTTTTTTGAATTCTTATTGTTGGAAGAATAAGAGGTAAAGCCTCCCAAATTCCAATTGCACTAATTGATGTAGTATCTTGGAGAATTTTTACACCTTCTTTCTTCATCCTTTCCCCACCTAATCCGCAAATTTCTAAATCTATAGATTTTTTTTTAGCTTCATCTAATAATGCTTTTGATAATAAACTTCCGTGCAAATCACCAGAGACTTCTCCAGTACTTATAAATATCTTTTTATTCATAAATTCAAAACAGGCATTGGTCCTCGTCTTTCTTTAGATATTGACTCTTTTAAAAAACTACATAATTTTGAAGATGAAAGATCTAATTCTTCTGTCATTACTTTTTCTAATGAATTTGAAATCGCATCACTAGATTTAAAAAGTAGATTCCACGTACTTTGAAGTATTTTCAAATCAAAATCCTTATTTTCTATTAAACCACTTCTCTTAATACCAATCCTATTCAAACCTCTCAATCTTCCTGGATGCCCTTCGGCTAGACAAAAAGGAGGTACATCTCTATCCACTCTAGTCATTCCTCCAATCATCGCTAAATATCCAATATGTACAAATTGATGAATCCCTAAACAACCGCCAATAATAGCTTTATCTTCAATCTTTACATGGCCAGCAACTTGAACACTATTTGATAAAACTATCCTATTACCAAGTTCACAATTATGGCCAATGTGAGTATAAGCCATCAACAAATTATTATTGCCAATAATAGTTTTTTCTCCTTCATCAGTTGCTTTATTAATAGTTACACATTCTCTGAAAGTATTATTATCTCCAATAATTACTTCAGTAGGGGCCCCTTTATATTTAAGGTCCTGGGGATCAAGACCTATAAAAACACTGGGGAAAATTTTATTGTTTATACCAATTTGAGTACTTCCTGAAATAACAGCATTTGGTCCTATTTCAGTTCCTTTCCCGATAATCACATCAGGACCGATAATAGCTCCTTGGGAGATAATAACCCCATCATGCAATTCGGCACTTGGATCAACAAAAGCATTTGGGTGCACTTTTACACCACTAAAGCTTGAGTTAAATTCTGTATTTTGATGATCCATATCCCTAATCAACTAATGAAAACATTAATTCTCCCGCACAAACCAAATTCCCATCAACATGAGCCTCACCTTTGACCTTCCCAAACCTTTGTCTTTTAATTGACAATAACTCACAAGAAATTATCAATTGATCTCCTGGCACAACTGGTTTTCTGAATTTAACATTGTTGATTCCAGCAAAAACGAAAAGTCCTTTAGGAAGATCGGGCATTTGAGTTACAATAATTCCACCAACTTGAGCCATTGATTCAACAATAAGAACCCCAGGCATCAAGGGTCTCTCAGGAAAATGTCCCTGAAATTGAGGCTCATTTATAGTTACATTTTTTACTGCAACAGCTCTCTCACCAGGAATATTTTCTATCACTTTGTCCACAAGAGCAAAAGGATATCTGTGAGGTAATAAACCTAGTATGTGTTCAGATGTAAGTTGATTATTTTCACTGGATAATTTCTTATTCAAAACAATTAAAGATAAAGTTAATTTTTTAGCGATGAGGCCAATAAAGCATTTAAAGAATGTGATCCTTTATAGACTAAAATTTGAGCCTTAGGTAACCCTACCAAAGCCAAGTCCCCAATTAAGTCTAAAATTTTATGTCTTATTGGTTCATTATCAAATCTTAATGGTGGATTAACCCATTGTTCCCCGTCACAAACAAGGGCATTTTCCAAACTTCCGCCTTTTATTAAGCCAAGTTCACTTAACTCTTGAAATTGATCTTTAAAACCAAACGTTCTGGCAGGAGCAATCATTTCAACAAAACTTTTTGGATTTAAATCAATCACAAAAGTTTGATTTCCAATAGCCTTATAGGCAAAATTTATAGTCGATATAATTGTAGTCTTTTCAGAAGGGGTTGCTGCTATAACTGAGTCTTCTTTATTTAAAATTATTGATTTATTAATCTCTCGAAAAAAATTATCTGGTCTAGGTGCCTTTTTTATCCCTACTTCTTCAAAATCTCTAACCCACTGGATTGCCGAACCATCTAAAAGAGGGATCTCTTTCCCATCAACCTCAATATGTATATAACTTAACCCGCACCCTGCCATTGAAGATAATAAATGTTCGATAGTATACAAATTTCTTACTCCTAATTTAACCGCCGTGCAAAGCATTGTACTTCCAATTAAATCCTGAGTTAATTTAAAAATCTCGTTAGGTTTATCCCTAAAAGAGACATAATATCCTTCTTTCTCATAAGAAGAAATTTTAACTCTCGTTTTTTCTCCACTGTGTAGGCCTATACCTTCTCTGGAGATAACACCAGCCAAGGTATAACAAGAATCATAATTAGCAGGCCAAGAAAACACTTAAAACTTCCATCCAACTCCAAGTGTATATCTCCAATCTCCACTTAGGTCCTTGCTTGCAACATCTAATCTTAATGGACCTATTGGTGTTTTAACCCCAACTCCCCCTCCAATGGAAAAACCAGAACCTGATTTCTGCAATAATTTACCTGGTTTTCCGGGTACTTCCTTTTGAGAGCCTAGATCACTTCCTCCATCGACGAATAAAGCTCCTGATATCATTCTCCAAACTGGGAATCTATATTCTGCTGTACCCTCAACAAAACTCCTACTTACAGCCAAATCACAAGACCCCCAACCTCTAACAGATGATGTTCCTCCCATACAAAATGCTTCGTAAGGAGGCAATTCCCCAATAATCGTACCCGCCTTAAATTGAAATCCGATAGCTTGAGGACAGTCTTCACTAGTAGCTTTGCTAGACTTACATCCTTTAGTTAAATTTATCAATTTTGTTGGTATAAAAAATGAATATGAGGATCTCATTCTGTTAAAAGTTGGAGAGTTTTTCCCCATCGAAACAAATTGTTCTGTACCAAAGCTAAATTTATTTCCTGCAGTTGGATTGATGGAATTGTTTAAGTTATTTCTAGAAGTACTTGCAATAAAACTCACTAGTGTATTTTCTGCAGGGCATGAACCATCATTTGGAGTAAATCCAATACAGATAATATCATTTATATTTCCTGTTGTTGGAGTCTTATCACCATAAGGTTTTTTGTTTCCATCACCATCAATCATCTTAACTTTCTTAATATTCATTCCCGCAAGAACTCTCCATTTAGCTACCTTAAATGGATCTCCACCATTTAATGGCCTTGAGAAAGAAAATCCACCTCCTATTTTTTCTAAAACAATTGATGAAAAAGTATCAGAAGTTGAAGTACTAGTATCATCAACTGCGTATATGCGCCCATTATTTTCACTCTTAAATTCTTGTGGATAATCTCTACTTAAAAAAATATTTGTTCTAAAAGATGTTTTATGTTTATCTCCTTTAATCCATGGATCAGTTAATGAAAAATTATATGTAGTTGAGTATTCTCCGAAATTTAGGTTTAAATTTGTAGACCATGCTCTTCCTAGTGTATTTGATTCCTGCAAACCAATTGATGCGAAGATACCTGATCCATTGCTATAACCAAGTCCCCCTGCTAATGATCCTGTTCTTTGCTCGCTTACGTCTAAAAAAATTATGACTTGACCAGGATTTAAATTGTCAGGACCTAGAGAAACCTTTATATCATCAAATAATGATGTAGCATATAATCTACCAATATCAGCTTCTAGAGTTTTTCTATTAAATATTGAACCAGGTTGTGTTTTTAATTCTCTCTTTATGACCCAATCTTTTGTTTTACCTTTTCTAGGTTTTCCATCAATAATAAATTCACCATCAGAATCTGGAAATCTTATTTTTACGTCAGATATAATACCCTCAGAGACTTTTAATGTTACTACTCCGTTATCAGAGATTCTATCGGGACTATTAATTCTAGCTAAAGAATAACCTTCTTTTTTAAAATATTTTTTGATTATTTCTATCTTATTTTGAAATTCATTTAAATTAAGAGTTGTCCCATAATAATTATTAAAAATATCATCTACATATTCATTGGAGATTACAGAGGTCATTGGTTTAAGTTCAACTTTCTTCAAAATTGGATTAGGCACTACATTTACTATTAGCCTCACGCCTAGTGGCCCCTCTTGGGATTTTATTTTAACTCCTGAAAACCAACCACTTGCATATATTGCATTGAGGTCTTGATTTAGAATTCGATTATCAACAATACTTCCAGGCTTTATGCTCATAGAGTCATATGCAGCCAATTCAAGTTTTCTACCCTCAGGATGATTTTCCCAGCCTTCAATAATTATTTCTGAGATAAGAACACTTTCTTCATTAATATCATTATTATTTTCTGCAAGGAGAATTTTTTTCTCTTGTTTTATATCAATCCCTTTAAAAAAATCATTATTAAGGTTTGGTATTTCTAAGGTTTTTATTGATTGATCAACGTCTTTTGGCAAAAACTTAGCAGCAAGTTCTGAATTATTTGATATTAAAATCAAGGGAGTACAGGCAACATTTGTGAAAACCTTTCCAAATTTTAAAGAATTTTTTTGCATGATACTTTTGATGAAAATAAATTAAGTCAATATTTATTCAATTAGGCTAAAGAAAATTGTTAATTCTTCTGTGAATTTCACTATACGCTTCAATTAAACCCCCTAAATCATTCCTAAATCTATCTTTATCTAGACTTACGATTGTATCATTTTTTTGGTTTAGATCCCACAATCTACAATTATCAGGACTAATTTCATCTCCGAGAAGTATGTTATTTGTAGAATCATAACCAAATTCCAACTTGAAATCCACAAGCTGAAGTTGAATATTTTTAAAGAAACTTTTCAGAATTGCATTAACTTTTAAAGTTAAATCAATTATTAAATCTAAATCATCAGAGCTTAATATATTCATTAATTTAATTCTATCTTTTGTAATAAGGGGATCATTAAGTTCATCATTTTTCAGGTATATATCAATTAATGGTTGTGATAGGAAAGTTCCAGGTTTTATAGTCGTTTGTTTACATAAAGAACCATAAGCAGTATTTCTTAGAACAATTTCTAATGGAATTACTTTTATTTTTTTTGCAATCATTGTATTTTCATTTTCGAGTTCAATAAAATGAGTTGGAATACTCTCTTTAATAAGAATCTCAAAAATTCTTGCACTTATTAGGCAATTAAGTTTACCTTTACCTTCAAATTTTTCTTTTTTCAAAGCATTGAAAGCTGTAGCATCATCTTTAAATTCAATTTTTACTTTATCTACCTCATCATGCGTAAAAATTTTTTTTGCTTTTCCTTCATATATTAATTCATATTTATTATTCATTAATTTAAAACCTAATTGTGATTACTAAAATACTTTTTGTAATTAACATAATTATTAGAGATCAAATTTAAAAGATTTGTTTCCATTTTAGCTGATTATTCATCGAAACCTCATAACCTTAAAGAAACAAATATATGGGAATTCATTCACCAAATTCTAAGAGCTTTAATAGATTAGAAAATATCTTAATTATTGGAAATGGAGGGAGAGAAAACTCCTTAGCTTGGGCTATTCAAAAAAATGAATTAGTTAAAAAAGTTTATTTAGTACCTGGAAACGCTGGTTCAGAAAGAATAAATAAATGTGAAAGAATAAAAATTGATACAAATAATGAAAATGAACTGGTAGAAAAGCTTGATTTTCTCAAGATAGATTTAGTTGTAATTGGACCTGAAATACCTCTTGCAAATGGATTAGCTGATTTCCTTCGCAAAAAAAATTTTAAAGTATTTGGACCTAATAAAGATGGAGCAAAATTAGAATTTAGCAAATCTTGGGCTAAGGAATTTATGCAAAAAGCAAATATTCCAACTGCAAACTTTTGGAAAGTCAATTCTATAGAAGAAGCCAAAAAAATTATCTATTCATCATCAATCCCACTGGTAGTTAAAGCTGATGGTCTAGCTTCAGGTAAAGGTGTTTTTATTCCTAATTCAATAGATGAATGTTTGAAAGCAGCAGAATCAATTTTTAATGGTAAATTTGGCAACTCTGGGAATATAGTTGTTTTAGAAGAAAAAATTCAAGGACCAGAAGTTTCAGTTTTTGCTTTATGCGATGGAGAGAGATATACATTACTTCCAACCGCCCAAGATCACAAACGACTTAACGAGAAAGATACAGGCCCAAATACAGGAGGTATGGGAGCTTATTCCCCTGCTCCATTATTAACAGAAGATTACCTTGATAAAATCATCAAAGAGATAATTGAACCTACAATCAATGAACTAAATAAAAGAAATATTGACTATAGAGGCGTAATCTACTTTGGGTTAATGATCACAAAATCTGGGCCCAAAGTTATAGAATATAACTGCAGGTTTGGTGATCCTGAATGCCAAACAATTATGCCTTTGATGGATCAAAATTTTGTATTTCTTCTAGAAAAATGCTCAATGGGAAATTTAACTGGTGATGAAAAAATTAGTACTTCTGATAAAGTCAGTGGTTGTGTAATAGCGACCTCCAAAGGTTATCCTCACGAATATAAAACTGGTTTTCAAATAAAAATAGGTAAGATTGACTCAAATAGATGTCAAATTTTCGACTCAGGTACTTCCTTAAGTGCAGATGGAAAATTATTAACTGATGGAGGAAGAGTCTTAAGTATTGTCTGTCAAGATAGGGATTTTGATATGGTTTTTGAAAGAGCATACAAGAATTTAAAAGAAATTCATTTTGAGGGTATTTACTTCAGAAATGACATAGGTCATCAAGTCAGAAAAAACTTTTCCAAGGAGAATTAAGCTTATGGTAGATACCAATAATCGAGAAAATAGAAAATATAACATCACTGATAACGAAGTTATGAATAATAACTATTGGATTAATGGAATCCTTGCTTGGTGGAGTGGGTTTAGTTTAAGAACAAAGTTGTTAGCTATAGCAACTCTTGTCGTGAGTCTCCTAATGACAGGAATAACTTTTTTTGCTTTAAATAGTATTCAAAGAGATGCTGGCATGAATGATACTAGATATGCTCGAGATCTTGGCTTATTGTTATCTGGGAATGTAACGGAATTAGTTGCTAATAACCAAAAAAAAGAAATTTCAAATGTAGCTGAAAAGTTTTGGAGGTCAAGTCGAAACCTGCGCTATATATTCTTTACTGATGCTGAAGATATTGTTCAACTTGGGATACCGATCAGTGCAACACCGACAAGCTCAGACAGTCAGTTTCAGCTCACTCGAAGACTAAAATTACCCTCAGAATTAAAGAAGAGACCACAATTCCCTTTAGTTAGACAACATGCGACTCCTCAAGGTCAAGTAACAGATGTATTTGTCCCAATGTTGTGGAAGGGCAAATATCTTGGAACTTTAGCTTTGGGAGTCACCCCTAACAAAAAAGCACTAGCCAGTGCTGCTTTAACCAGAGAAGTAACCATTGCAGTTTTTATCTCCATTTGGGTTTTAGTCATACTTGGAGCAGTATTTAATGCTCTAACAATTACTAGACCCGTCAGAGAGTTAGTAAGAGGTGTTAGAGAAATCTCAAGAGGAAATTTTAAGTCAAGAATTTCATTACCTATGACAGGTGATCTAGGAGAACTCTTAAATGGATTTAACCGAATGGCCACACAGTTAGAAAATTATGATGAAGCTAATATAGAAGAACTAAAAGCGGCACAAATCAAACAGCAATCGCTAATTGCTACAATGGCTGATGGTGCCATATTATTGGACTCACAAGGCAAGATTGTACTTACTAATCCAACAGCAAAGAGATTATTTCGCTGGGAAGGAAGATTCTTAGAGGGTAAATATTTTTTAAATGAAATCCCCGAGATTTTATCTAACGACTTACATACTAATATAGAGTCTATTTTAAACAGGGAAAAGGAAAAGGACGATTTAAGATTCAGTTTAGGAGAACCAGCAAGAACCTTAAGAATTGTCTTGCAATCAGTTTTAGATACAAATAAAGTTGAATTAAAAGGAATTGCTGTAACTATCCAAGATTTAACTAGAGAAGTTGAACTTAACGCTGCACAAAATAGATTTATTAGTAATGTTTCTCACGAATTAAGGACACCACTTTTTAACATCAAAAGTTACGTAGAGACCTTACACGATTTAAAAGATCAGCTTTCTGATGAAGAACAAATAGAATTTCTGGGCATTGCAAATTCAGAGACTGATAGATTAACAAGACTTGTAAATGATGTATTAGATTTATCAAGATTGGAATCTGGGAAAATTATTCAGCTTGAGCAAATGGATATAAAGCCTGCAATAGAACAGACTCTTAGAAATTATAGACTTAATGCTACGGAAAAAGATGTTTCATTAGCTCATGATATAGAAGAAACTATTCCTCCAATTCTTGGAAATTTTGATTTACTTTTACAGGTTTTTGATAATTTACTTGGCAACGGATTGAAATTTAGTCCAAAAAACAGCTCCTTAATCATAAGAGCTTATACTTGGCCAGATTCCTGTCCAGCTTTCCCTCCAAGTGTTAAAAATGATTGGGCCCCTCAATGTGAATTAGTTTCACCACTCCCAAAAGTAAGAATTGAGATTGCTGATACTGGCTCAGGAATATCTCAGGCTGATCAAGAAAAGATATTTGATCGTTTTTATAGAGTAGAGAATTCTGTTCATACTGAGCAAGGTACTGGTTTAGGTTTATCTATAGTACGAGGAATAATTGAAAAACACGGTGGGGAAATTCGTATGGCTAGTGAATTAGGAGTAGGAACGACTTTCTGGTTTGATTTAGCCTTAGCACAATCTGATAAGGATGAATTATTGACAAAAGCTATTAATAATTCAGATTCTTTTTCAGGTTCTGAAATTAAAGAAATTATCTAATTTTTGTCTAATCCTTTAAAAACATTTGGAACATTTTGATCGGGTACAACTCTGTGAGGGGCACCACTAAATATTTGTTCAAAATTTGAAAAAGAATCTTTTATTTCTGGGCCACTATTTGTAATGATAAATTCTCTTATTCGTTTATCATGCCATGAGCCCCTCATTTTAAAAACATTTAAAGCTCGTGCCATCTCACCTTTTATTTCTACATATTGAAGCAACAATATCGTGTCTGTAATTGTTGAGATATGAGAATCGGTTATAGAATGACTTCCCATAAATTCTTCTGCAGTATTAGTAAAAAAGCCTGCTATTTCCTCTTGTTTTGTATAACCCGTAACAGCAATTACAAATTGTCTAAATGCATTCAAACTTACACCTCTGGCTAATGCAGAGAGAGAATCAATTGCCATTCTTTTTGGTTTAAATTGATTAATTTGCGTTTTTATAATTTGCAAATGATCTTCTAAACCAGTTGATTCAGGATATGCACAAATAATTTTTAACAACCCATCACTTTCCATTTTTTCAAAATCTATTCCCCAACTAGTCGCATTCCTAAGCAATTGAGCCCTTGATTCTTCATATGCAAAAAGTATTGCTCTTTCATTATTGTTATAGGCGTCTTCAACAAATTTTGATACAAGCATTGTTTTACCTGTACCAGTAGCTCCAGTGGCAAGAATGATGGAATCTTGAAAGTATCCTCCACCACACATATCATCAAGATCTTTAACTCCAGAGCTAATCCTAATATTTGAGGATCTTTGCGTTAATCTCATAGCTCCTAGTGCAAACACACTTATTCCATCCATTCCCATAGTGAATGGGTATTCACCTTTCATATGTACAGTACCTCTTAACTTCAAAACTTCTAAGGTTCTTCTCCTCTTCTCTGACTCAAGAACATTTCTTAGTAAGACAACATTATCGGATACAAATTCTTCTACTCCATATCTAGCAATTGGTCCATAATCATCAACCCTTTCTGTTGTCATAACTGTCGTCACACCTATTTCTTTTAATCTCGCTATCAATCTAAATATTTCTCTTCTAACAACGTAAATAGCATCATACTGTTGAAAGACTGCGGTTATTGAATCTATTGCAACTCTTTTAGCTTTATATTTTCTAATTGCATAACTAATTCTCTCAATAAGACCAGACAAATCGAAGTTACCCGCAACATCCTGACCATCAGGATCAGGAGATGCATCTAAAATAAAAAGTTTATTTTGATCAATTAATTCTTGTAAATCCCAACCAAAACTTGCGGCATTTCTAATAATATCTAGAGGTGATTCCTCAAATGTTACAAAGATTCCAGGCTCATCAAAATTACAAATTCCATGGTGTAAATATTGCAGAGAAAAAACAGTTTTACCAGTTCCTGAGGTACCACTAACGAGTGTACTTCGAGATACAGGCAACCCACCCCTACAAACATCATCAAAACCTTCTATTCCAGTTGGTAATTTTTGTACTTGCATTTTATTTGATTTGCCAAATTTCTTATCATTCATAGTTTTCTGCTAATTAAAAAAAATAAAATAAATTTTGAATTTATTTTTTATTTTATATCTTATTTATCTCCACTATATTCAGTTTCAGTTAATTCATCAAAAAGTAGATCTAAGCCAATTAAAACTTTCTCTCTATCTGAAAGATCACCTATTATTTTTCTAACTGGTGGCGGCAAAATTTTAGCTAATGTTGGAGTGGCTAAAATTTTATCTTCTTCTGCAAGTTGTGGTTGCTTAAGTACATCGATAACCTTCAAAGCATAAACTCCTTTGAATTCATTATTTAAAATTTCTCTTAAGGTATTTAAAGCTCTCATCGAATTAGGAGTATTTCCAGCAACATAGAGTTTTAAAATATATGTTTTCCTTGCTGCCATCATTATAGTTCCTGAATTGATATAAAAGATTTAAAACAACCCTTGACTTATTACACTACAAAATAAGAAAATAAACAAACTATTATGATTGCTTATTGGGCTTAATCAAATTATTAATTTGAGCCTTATAGCGTCTTTAAGATATGACTAATTCTAAAAACTCCCCTAACAATTCTTCTGAAAGTAATGAATTGTATGCAATAGCAGAAACTTCAGGTCAACAATTTTGGTTCGAAGTTGATAGATACTATGACATAGACAGGTTAAATGCAAAAGAAAAAGACAAGATAACACTGGAAAAAGTTTTACTTTTAAAAGACAAAGAGTCTATAACTATAGGAAAACCTTATGTGAAAGACGCAAAAATTGAATTAGAGGTAGTCTCCCATAAAAGAGATAAGAAAATTCTTGTATACAAAATGCGTCCGAAAAAAAAGACAAGAAGAAAGATGGGACACAGGCAAGAACTGACAAGAGTTATGGTAAAATCTATATCAATAGGTAAAATAACTCCTAAGTCTTCTTCAAAAAAGGAAACTGTAAAAAAGGAAACTAAACCAAAATCCGAAAAATCAAACAATTAAACATTAAACACTTCTAATGGCACATAAAAAAGGAACAGGTTCTACAAGAAACGGAAGGGACTCAAATTCCAAAAGACTTGGTGTAAAAGCCTATGGAGGAGAAAAAGTAACTGCTGGATCAATCTTGATTCGTCAAAGAGGTACCTCTTTCCTTCCCGGAAATAATGTTGGGAAAGGTAAAGATGACACCCTTTTTGCGCTCAAAGAAGGAACAGTAAGTTTCGAAAGCATTAAAAGAAATTTAAGAAATAGAAAAAGAGTTAACGTTGTTATCTAATTTTCTTGTAAGCTCTTGTAGTTATCAGAATAGGATGAAATACTTCTAAAAAATTTGCTTGAAGAGTCTCAAAAAACTTTTCAACAATTTGAATGTCGTCGATATGAAACGGATATTCATTTTTTTCTCCTTTAAAAAAATACCAATTAAATAAAGCAACAGAATTAAGATCCATAAACTCATTGAAAATCTCAATTTGAGAAGCTGGATCAGCAAGATGTTCCAAAACATCTAGGCAAACTATCGTATCAAATTTAGATATTTGTGTGTCTTTAATTGTCTTGCAAAAAGTAAGTTTTTTTTTGACTCCTAATTTCTTAGCCCTGTATTCAACAAAGTTTCTATTTGTCTCATTAATATCTACAAAAAAAACATGCTCAACTTTTGAAGACATAGCGTTAGCTAGGGCATGCGTTCCAATACCTCCTCCAAAATCTAAAACCAAATCTCTAGAAAATCTCTGCTGAAGTTTTAAAGTATCAGCGATGTAGTCTTTGCTCGTGATGTGCCAAGCAGCTAAATCAGCTACATGCCGATCTCCAACTATTTCAGTATAAAAATCTGAAACATCATTCAAAGCATCTCCAGGATGAGAATTTGCTAAATTCATCTTTGCATTTGCAAGGAATCCATCTAAATCACATTCTCTAATAGATAAGTAATCCATTAAATGTAATTTCAAATTAAAAGCATTGTCTAAAAACTCTTTTAAAATAAAATTATTGTCTTTCAATTTCTTTCTCTAAATTTCCAATATCAAAATCATAGGATGGTTATAAATCTTTCTCAAAGTATTCTTAATATTAAAAATGGAAACTAAAGATGGATTCTTAATAATTAATAAAGATAAAGGATGTACTTCACATGATTGTGTTAAACGAATAAGGAAGTTACTTAATACGAAAAAGGTCGGTCATACAGGAACTCTTGACCCAGAAGTTATAGGAATATTACCAATCGCGATAGGCAGTGCAACAAGATTTATTCAATATCTCCCTCAGGGTAAAACTTACATAGGACAAATTAAATTAGGGATAAGAACTAACACTGATGATATTCACGGAGAAATAATTAATCAAAAAAGTTGGCCTAAAATCAGTGATGAAAAATTAGATCAATACTTAAATAGATTTAGAGGAATTATTAAACAAATTCCGCCGAAAGTATCTAGTGTGCATGTTAATGGTGAGAGAGCTTATAAGAAATCTTTCAGGAATGAAGTTTTTGAATTAGCACCAAGAGAAGTAAAAATAGACGAACTTACTTTAATGAAATGGGACCAAATAAACGGAATCATAGAAATAAAAATCAAATGTTCTGCTGGCACATACATAAGAGCAATTGCAAGAGATTTAGGAGAAATTCTTAATTCCGAGGGTTGCCTTCTACAACTAAAAAGAATTTCAGCTTGTGGCTTTGATGAACAAAACTCGATAAAGATATCTGATATCGAACAAGGTAAAAAAAACTCGAAAAATTTCATTATTCCAACAATTTCTGCTCTTAATCACATTTCATCATTTGTCTTAAGTAACGAAGAACAAATCAATTTTTGGCAAACAGGAAGAGCAATTAGAGTTGATATTAATTACTTTCAGGAAAACAAATCTTTTGACTACAAAAAACCCATAAAAGTAATAGATAAAAAACAAATACTACTTGGGATAGGTTTCTTAAATGAAGAGCAATCTAATATAAATCCAAAATTAGTCCTTAATGCTAAATAACTTCTATAAGTAATCTTTTCTAAAAGGTTTAATCTGCACACCCTTATAATAATGCTTTAATATCCTTTGAGCTTTTTGGCCTCTAGACGCCAGATATTTAGCCCCCCACTGACTCATTCCTACTCCATGGCCTGATCCCTGCCCAAAAACTAACAAACCTTTATTTATAGGAAAATCATTATTGAATTCTTCCTCAAAAAATTGAAATCTCACAAAATTACTGTTCAGGCCTAATCTTTTTCTGAAAGCTACCCCAGACATTTGATCAGAACCATAAGCCCCAATAAGTTTTAAATTTTTTACCCTCCCTGTACTAGTAAAATCTATAATCTCTATATTTTTTAAACCTCCAATCTTTGGAAATAGATTTATTAATTCATTACTCGAAATTTTTTTTTGCCATCTAAATTTTGGATTATTTTTATCAAAATCTCTCACACTTGATAAATATGGATATTTATTCTTCCATACATCTTCACTATTTTCTGTCATTCCTCCTGAGCTGCTATGAAACAAAGCATTAATTAATTTATTTTTATAAGTTAAAACCAAAGATCTTGTACTTTTAACGGCTCTGATAGTTTTATAAGTTCTTGACTCCAAGCCATTGTAGACTTGATTTTTCTGGGTTGAATCTATATCAAATAAATTATTTCCCTTTTGCTTTAAGGCATAAGTTCTAGAAGCAATTGCTTGTGCCTTTAACGCTTCAATAGGCCATTTTGTTGGCATCTCTGAACCCACTACACTACTTAGGTATTTTTCTATTCCTAAAACATTGACTACCAATATTTCAGAATCAAGTACAAAGAGATTAAGCTTACCAGAAAACCTCTTCTGACCAACCCATATACCTCTTCCATCAGAAGATCTAACTTGAAATTTTTGATTATTTTTTAAGTCATATTTTTTTTGTTTATTTTTATCAAAATATATAATTTTTCTACTTTTCTCGTTTTTCAAAGTTAAGCCTTTTATTTTTTTAGTTGAAAATAGTTTCCCCTCTATGGTTAAAGGAATTGATCTATCTGATCTGATCCTTAAATTATTACTCTTTGATATCAAAACTCTAATTATTGGCTCTCTAGAAGCAAAAACACTTTCACTCTGAAAAACACAAATAAATAAAATACTAATCAGGCAAAATTTACTATAATAATTTTTTAATTTAAGTATCACTTTGTTTAAAAACAAATGCTTAATTTGCCTAAGTTTGACTAAAAGTCTAAATTTAATCCAGATATAAAAATAAAAATATCATAAATAAGTGAATATCACCTTCTTAGGAACAAGCTCGGGCGTACCATCCTTAACGAGAAATGTTTCTTCCCTAGCGCTTAAATTATCACAGACATCAGAAGTTTGGCTTTTTGATTGTGGAGAAGGAACGCAACATCAAATAATGAAAAGCAATATTAAATCTTCACAAATCAAGAAAATATTTATTACACATATGCATGGGGATCATATTTATGGTTTGCCTGGACTTTTGGCTACCTTAGGCCTATCAGGAAATAGTGATGGTATTGAAATTTACGGTCCTTCAGAGTTGCGGAATTTTATAAATTCAGCACTTAAAAGTAGTTTTTGTAAACTGTCATTCCCATTGCATTTTGTGGAAGTTGAAAATTTTGCATCTAAAAATAAAATTCTATTTGAAAACAACAAAATAAAAGTAAATTGCGCCTGCCTTAAACATAAAATACCTGCTTATGGCTATAGGGTGAGTGAAAAAGATAAGCCAGGTATATTTGATATCGAAAAAGCTAAGTCTCTAAAAATAGCACCTGGACCAATTTATTCAGAACTGCAACAAGGTAAAAAAGTCGTATTAGCTGATGGGAGGATATTTGATGGGAAAGAATTCTGTGGACCTCCTAGAAAGGGAGCAAGTTTTGTTTATTGCACAGATACAGTCTTTAGTGAATCAGCTGTTTCTCTTTCGCAAAATGCCGATTTACTTGTACATGAATCGACTTTTTCAGAGGAGGATGAAAGCATGGCATACGAAAAATTACATTCCACAACAATCATGGCCGCCAAAACAGCATTATTATCTAACACAAAAAAATTAATTATTACTCATTTAAGTCCAAGATATACCAATAAAAACGCAATTACTCCAAGCGATTTGCTAAAAGAGGCTCAAAAAGTTTTTCCAAATACTCAGCTTGCAAAAGATTTTCTAACGGCAGAAATAAAATAAACTGCAACAGTTCGTTAGCAGGAGCGTTGTAAATGACCAACCCATGAAATAATAGTCTTAGGTTTTTCTATTTGATGTCGATCGAAATGGTCTCTATTTTTTCATCACTACATAAGTCTTGTAAAAGACTATTTATTTTTCTTCCATTAATTATTGGGTTACTTATTAATCCAATATCTGCAAATGCACTCTATCCTAGTGATCCTTCATCAGTTGACGTTCTAAAAGATGATCTTCACGGTGCTGACCTTCATAATACTGAATATGTTAAATATGATTTATCAAATCAAGATTTAGGAGAAGCTAATCTTCAAGGCGCATATATGAGTGTAACTACAGCAAAAAACTCTAGTTTTAAAGGAGCCAATATGACAGACCTCATTGCATATGCAACACGCTTCGATAATGCTGACTTTACTGATGCAAATCTTACTAATGGTGAGCTAATGAAAAGTGTTTTTGATGGAGCAATTATTGATGGGGCAGACTTTACTGATGCAAATCTTGATCTTTCTCAGAGAAAATCATTATGTGAAAGAGCAAGTGGAACTAACTCACAAACTGGAGTTAATACAATTGATAGTCTTGAATGCACTGGCTTAAAAGGTTACATGCCTCCAAAGCCAAAAGCATAATATTTAAAGCTAACCAATTTCAGAAGGGAAGATATTACCAGGCTCTTTTGAGCCTGGTTTTTTGCTATACCACCATTCTTGTATATCAGAAGAAAATTTCTTTGAAAAAAGAGTTATAACTGTCTCAACAGGTTTTGATCCAGGCTCCAAAATCTGAACTGAGTAAGATGGGCATTTTCTTGAAGCCATATCAGCAACGAACCTAGACCCTATTCTTCTCCAACTAGGCTCCTTACTTCTCCAAGCAAGCCTTGAACAGGGCCAAGGTAACTCTTCCCTATCATAAAGTCTGCAACATGGACCAATTACCTTATAACTGTACTGGCCTCCATAACTTGATTGAACACTGCCAGTCTTGAAAAATTCAAATTTATCCATTTACAAAAAAAGCCACCTTCATAGAGGGTGGCAGAGAAATACTCAATAATCAACTTAGAAAAGTTAAATTTTTATAATTAGTACAATTCTTCCTCAGCATGAGTTGTAATTGTTACGTCAGATGTTGGATAAGCAACACAAGTGAGAACAAAACCAGCTTCTAGTTGGTCGTCATCCAAGAAACTTTGATCAGACTGATCAACACTACCTGAAGTAACTTTTCCAGCACATGTTGAACATGCTCCAGCTCTGCAGGAATAAGGAAGGTCGATACCTTGTTCTTCAGCCGCATCGAGGATGTATTGGTCATCAGGTACTTCAATAGTTGAATTGAGGCCTTCACCTTCGCTGATGAGTGTAACTTTGTAAGAAGCCATTTAAATAAAAAATTGTTGGTAATTAATACCTATCAAGTATATTTTTAACATCGATTAGGTCGATATGTGAGATTTTGAAGTAAAAAATGACACAATAAAATGTATGAAAGAGGATCTATAAGAAAAACTTATACTTTGGTTGGATTGCTGGCTTTTTGCGCAGAAATGCATGCCCAATCTTTTCTAGTTGATACATCCAATAATTTCAAGTCATTCTGAATTAATATTTTTATTATTTCATCCTTTTGTGAATTCAGAATTCCACTAAAAATGACTGCCCCATTGTTTCTCAAGCACTTATAAATATTTGGAATCATTCCTTTTATTACCTCGGCAAGAATGTTGCATAAAACAAGATCAAATTGTGTGAGTTGATTTTTTAAAATTACCTCATTAAAAGATCCCAAATATGTATTTAAATTGTTTAAATCACCGAAATTTAGTTGGAAATTAGATTTTGTTGAATTTATAGCTAAATAATCATTATCCACTGCATAAACCTCTTTAGCGCCAAGCAATCTTGCGGCGACACTCAAAATCCCGCTACCACTACCAATATCTAATATCTTTTTATCAGATAAGAAAATATTCTCCATTTTTTCCAAGCAAAGATAGGTCGAAGGGTGACTTCCTGTACCAAATGCTGCTCCAGGATCAATTTTTATGATTTTTTTATCTTTAAATTTTTCATTTAGATTCATCCAACAAGGCAATATTAAAAGATGATTTCCTACTAATTCAGGTGCCCAATATTTCTTCCAGCTTGTCAACCAATCCTCCTCTTTGATAATACTCCAGTCAAAAAATTGATTCTTAGGGGCATTAATATTTAGAAGTTTGCTAATTATTTTTTCAAAATCACACCTAGAACTCTCCCCCCAATCATCGACTGGAAGCCATATATTCACTTCTTTTTGATTTTCATTTTTAATTAAATATTCAAATGAAAAACTAAATATTCCCAGCTCATTTAATTTCCAAATAATCATTTCTTCTGAATCACTTTCTATCAGAAAAGTTAGTTTATACCAATCTTTAATTACCATTAATAGAGCTGGCCTCTTTATAGAGTAACTGGATTAGCGTTGGTAATTCCCTCTACTTCAATAATGGTGTCGAGCAACTTATTAGGAATTGGATCATCAATACTTAGAACCATAACAGCTTCCCCTCTAACAATTTTGCGCCCAACTTGCATCGAGGCAATATTTACATTGTTGCTACCTAATAAAGAACCAAGCTTGCCGATAATACCAGGCATATCCCTGTGCCTAGTAACCAGCATGTATCTACTTGGCGATACATTAACAGGATATTGATCAATACTAATAATTCTTAATTCCCCATCAGCAAAAATGCTACCTGCTACGCTATGGTCTCCATTATCTCCATAAGTGGTTAACTGAAGCGACCCACTAGCAAATTCAGGTCGCGCCTCATCTTTATTCTCGACTACAGAAATACCTCTTGAATCTGCTTCTAGAGAAGCATTCACATAATTAATCCTATCTCCCAAAGCTTTACTTAAAAGACCTTTTAGACTAGCTATTATTAATGGCTGAGAAGGATGTTGAACAAATTCACCTTGAAGCTTTACTTCTAGTTTTTGAATCTGCCCACCTGAAAGCTGGCTTATAAGCAGACCCATTGTTTCAGCCAACTGCAAATGAGGTTTTAGACTATCCATAATATCAGGGCTCAAACCTGGAATATTAACTGCAGACCTAGCAGATAAACCAAGCAAGACATCTCTTATTTGTTCTGCAACATCAACAGCTACATTTTCTTGTGCTTCCCGTGTAGATGCTCCTAAATGTGGGGTAAGTATAAGATTCTTTTCAACCTTCAAAAGTGGTGAATTGGATTCCAAAGGTTCTTTAGAAAAGACATCTATTGCAGCACCTGCAATCAATGATTGATTTAAAGCTTGTGCTAATGCCTCTTCATCAATTAAGCCTCCTCGAGCACAATTAATCAATTTTGCGCTACTTTTCATACTTTTAAGTACGTCAATATTTACTAAATTCTCTGTCTCTGGTGTGCGAGGCAAATGCAAAGTTACATAATCAGATTGTTTGAATAAATCCTCTAATTCAGATAGTTTAACTTGTATTTGTTGAGCCCTTTCAGTTGATACAAAGGGATCATATCCGTAAACTTCCATTCCTAATGCATTAGCAACTTTCGCTACATGAGCACCAATTTTCCCTAAACCTACTACACCTAATTTTTTCTTATAAAGCTCATTACCAACAAATTTCTTTCTTTCCCATTTACCTGACAAAGTACTACTATTAGCAATTGGAATATGTCTAGATAAAGCCAACATCATAGCTATAGTATGTTCAGCAGCAGCTATTGTGTTGCCCCCTGGAGAATTCACAACAAGAACTCCTTTTTGCGTAGCAGCCTTAACATCTACATTATCAACTCCAACTCCTGCTCTTCCAATAATTCTGAGTTTACTTGAAGAGTTAATAATTTCTTCGGTCACTTGAGTACCAGAGCGAATCATTAAAGCATCATAATCTTTAATAATGGAAGCTAGATCAGAGTCTGAGATTCCTATCTTCTGATCAACCTGAGCAACTTGTGAAAGAATATCGATTCCTGTTTGATCAATTGGATCAGTAATGAGAACTTTTGTCATTTAAGATTGGTTCTTTAATCTTTTACTTTAACTTAATCTATAGTGTATGTATCTTATTTTATTAATTTGAATAACACACAAACATTTGAGGATTGAAATTTGACTAAAAGTATTGTGATATTTGAAGACATTAATAAATGTATCCAACTATTTGAAGTTTTCAAAGAAAAATCAGTAATGCTCTCTGAAGCTATTTTGATCCCCCCAAAAAGTGAGAAAATATCATCAGATGAAACAGAATTGCTAAATGCGAAAGCAAATATCTTATTCAAATCTCAAAAATTTGAAGATATAAGAATTTTAAATCCAAAACTTGATAGAAAGATTAGACAAAAAGAAATGAGTATATGGCTAATGCCATTTGGTTTTATAGCTGGAATAGCTTTTTCTAATATGACAAATTTATCTACTTTCAGTTTTCTTGGTTTGAATAACATCGGTGAATCTCTTATTGGAGGACTTTTAGGAATGGGTTCAGGCTATTTAGGTAGTGTTGTTTCTTCTGCGAGTATTAACATTAATAGAAATAAAGAGTTGAGATCAATTATTAATTTTAATAAAGAGGGTAAATGGCTTGTTTTGCTTGAAAATCAAATTGGAACTGAATTACCTTGGGCTTTGATAAAACAATCAGAAGCAAAAGATATTATTTTTTTAGAAGGATAAATGATTGACTTAAAAGAAATCTTAATAAATTCAAACTACAAAAAAGAAACTGAGGAATTAATAAATATTGCTAACTTAGCTTACAAACACTGGGAAACTTATTGGACTGGGTTTAATTCAACTTATGTTTGCGAAGAGATTTTAAAAGATTTTGAAAATTTAAATGATTTCAAATTTTTTATTTATGGAGGATTCTCCTCTTCTCAAAGATCTAGGATAGCTTGCTTTAGAGGAGATAGCATTCCTGAAGAGGATGCGCTAAAAAATAATTTTCCAGCTCAAGGAATAAAAATTAATGGAAATTTTTTATTTGATAATGCTACACAAGATGACTTTAGATCCCTCTTAATTGAAAATGGGTTAAATCAAAGCAAAGTAGGAGATATATGGACTATTGGCGATAGGGGAGCACAAGGGATAATTGGTAATTTAGATATTGAGCATCTAGATGAAAAGATTTTTTATTTAAGAGACGTAAAAATAAAAATTAATGTAGTAGGTATAGATCAATTACAAATACCTTCTGGAAGAACAAAAAAACTTGTCAATACAGTAGAAGCTTCAACAAGATTAGATGCTATAGCTTCAGCTGGTTTTAGGGTATCACGAACCAAAATCATTGAAAGGATAGAAAATGGAATGCTCAGATTAAATGGAAGCAAAGTTAATAAACCAACTATTAATCTAAAAATTGGCGACAAACTAGAACTTGAAAATAAAGGATTTATTGAAATTCTAAATTTAGAAATAACCAAAAGAGAACGATGGAAAGTTAAATTACTTAGAAAATGAAACGCAACCTGCTATTTTCTTATAAGGGGAATAAAAAATTTCTTCAATTTGGGCGATTAGCTCAGTGGTAGAGCACTACCTCGACACGGTAGTGGCCACTGGTTCGAATCCAGTATCGCCCATAAAAACTTTTGACGACTTAGGTTAGATCCACAGAAAATAGTTTCATTTTTTAGATTATTTAAAAAGATGAAACTTAATCAAATAATTAACCTTCACAAGGGGCTTACTGCATTTGTAGTGATAGGTCTTATGATTATTTTTGATAATTTTACAATCGCTCCCTACGTTTATTTAGCTCTGCACGGAACTTATGGATTACTTTGGCTTTTAAAAGAAAAGATATTCCCAGATCCTTATTTTAAAGAAAAAATCAATTTTTTAACTTCTGTTACTGGTTTTATTTTCCTTGGAAGTTACTGGGTAGCTCCCTACATTCTTATCTCATCTCAGAAATCTGTTCCAAATATTGTAATAGCTGCTTCTGTATCTATAAATATAATTGGTGTGTTTTTACACTTTGCTAGTGATGCCCAAAAATATTTTTCTCTTAAATTAAAAAAAGATCTAATTAAAGAAGGATTTTTCGAAAATATAAGAAATACAAATTATCTGGGAGAAATACTAATTTATCTATCATTCGCCATTCTTTCAATGAGTTTCATTCCATTAGTAATTCTTGGAATATTTTTCTCTATAGTTTTTCTGCCAAGAATGATAAAAAAAGATAAATCGCTCGCAAAATATGATTCATTCGAAGAATACAAAAAGAAAAGTGGTCTTATTTTTCCTAAATTAAATGCTTGATAACAACTTACCAAGTTGGAGACAAGATTTAAAATCTTCTAGAAAAAAAGAGGGCAAATCACCCTCCAATAGATGGATACAGCTTGCAACAGTTAGCGAAGAAAATGAACCAAGATTAAGAACAGTTGTTTTCAGAGGATGGCATAAAGATAGTTCAATGATTATTTTTACAGATAGAAGAAGTGAAAAAATTGGGCATTTAAAATCTAACCCTAATGCAGAAATATTATGGTTCTTTTTGAAAACCAAATCACAATATAGGTTCAAAGGAAAAATACATGAATTAAGTGATAACAAAAATTATTGGGATTTATTATCAGAAAAATCAAAATCTTCTTGGTTTTGGGGATCTCCTGGAGAGAAAATAAACCCAAAAATCAAATCTACTTATGAAATATTATCCAATTTACCCAAATCAGAAAATTTTGTAGTTCTAAATTTTGAAATCGATTCGGTAGATCTCCTTAAATTAGAACAGCCTGTTCATAAACGATATCTTTGGGAAAAGATTAACAAATGGGAAAAAGTTGAAATTAATCCTTAAATATTTCTAAATTGTATATTTAGGTTGAAAAACATATAGTGATCAGTCAGTTTTAAAAAAGAAATATTACTTATATGAATTTCTCAGAAATTCCAGAAAACCCTCTTATTTTTTTATCTTGGGTGACAGCTATAGGGCTATTTATAAGTCTTTCTGAAGCAACAATTAAGATAAAACTTGAGAAGAGAAACAGTTATCGAAAAAGGTTAGAGCTTATCAATAACCTTTATCCAAAAAAGTTAGCTTGAAGTATCTGAGAGTATGTTGGCTTGCAAAAATTGAAATAAACCACCTTTACTTGTTTCTTCTTTAACTTCGGCTTCCCTAGAATTTCTTGATTTTGTTGAAGGTATAATTTCCTCTTCATCTTCTGATTTCAAAATTCTGATAATGACTTCATCTAAGGAGAAATTACCAGGCCCTGTTAATGCTATTGAAGTAGCTGAAGCGAAATATAAAAGTAAAAGCTCTAGTAAGAAAATATTAAAACCTGAAGTAACAAGTGCATGATATATAGCCACAGAAATTGTTCCAACAATTGCCAAAGCTCCGAATCTTGTAGCTAAGCCGATAATTAGTAACCAACTACCACCTATTTCTGAGAATGCAGCTATGTATGATAAAAATATTGGAAATGGAAGATGTAATGGTCTGACAAAAGCATCAGCGAAATTTTCTATATTTGCTAATTTCTCATATCCGTGATGTATAAGAACAGTACCAGTTATAACTCTAAGAATTAATAAAGCAGTATCTTTGCTAAACGACTTGGTAAGAATTGTTGAAAGCACTATTAAAAAATTATCCTTAAGTAAAAATAACTAGTCACAGTATCCATCGTGGATTAAAGAGCAAAAGTCGCACCTAAATAAGTATTTATACTTACTTACCAAAGAGGTTATCTTCTGATTAGGAATTTAACTAAGTTAAAAATTATTTTTTGAATAATTTTCTAATATTCTCTGATTGATTTTCGGAATATTTTCTTTAAATTTGAAAAATCCTTTTTTGGCGAATTTCCAAGCAAATAGATCTTCATCTCTAACAAGGTTAAAAATTTTTTTATGGTGTAAATTTTTAAACTCAGTTATGAAATCATAATTTTCTCCCACTCCAGGATAAATAATATCTATTTCGTTGGTATTTTTAAAAGTATTTTCTAGTGAGTAAGGATCAATCTGTTTAACATTATCAAAGTCCTCTACAAATTCAGAGACCAAATCTTGTTTAAATTTCAATACAGATTCAGACAATTTAATTTGTCTCTGTTCATTTTTTAAAAGGATAATAAATACTTTTTTATAGCTTGGAAGTAAATTTTTAAGGGTTGCAAGGTGTAGATCATTTTCAAACATAATCAGATTATCTGATTTAGGATCCATATCATTTTTATAAATCTCATCTTCAAATGGTATTTGATTAGATTCTTCAAGAAAAATTTGTTGATTACTAATTTTTTCTACATTAAATCTATTATTTGAAAACTTTCTGAGGTTTGATGATGAAAAAAGATATTGTTTTCCCTTTGTTTGCAATCCTCCGACCCATCTCCAGCTAAGGAGATTAGATGAAGCATCTCCATCAAAAAGATATTTAAAGAAAAACTTTGCTCCCAATTGCCATGGGAGGCCTAAATTAAATATCCAAGTACTCGCAAACCACATTCTTGTATGGTTATGCAAATAGTTGAACTGCTTTAATTCATTTACCCAAGAATTAAAAAAATCTAATTCTGTATTGCCATTAATTGCACTTTCATATAACTCATAATCAAAATCAAGATTGTTTTCTGAAATAAAATTTCTCCAAACTTTAGGTCTATTTTCCATCCACCCTTTCCAGTAAACTCTCCAAAATATTTCTTCAACAAATTTAATTGAATTTTTGATTTTGTACTTACTTTTAATATCATGGATCAGATCATATTCCGATAATATTCTATGAGTAATGAAAGGCGATAATTTTGAAACTGAACTTTCGTTATTTGGCCCAAAATCAAAATTTCTTAATTTTGCATAATCATTGATTTTGTATTTCGCAAAATTTTCCCAGGTATTTTGAGCTTTTAATAAAAATGACATTTTCTCATAACTTTAAAAAATTTTTTTTTGTATTGATAGAAATTTCAAAAATTTGCCTTTAAATCAATCCTTAAAATTTTCTATTTCACTTTTAAGTAAATATGTTTGATTGAAGTATCTAATTTAAACGTCTTATCAGTACATTTTATACTCTTAAATCGCTCTCTGCGTAGGAGGATATTTAGTGGTCAATTACTTTTTAGATCTAATTTTAATTTTCAAATCTTTATTTAAATAATTTTTTCTAAAAGATTTTTAAATATTTATCAAAATTATTATGAATAATTTATTAGTGAGAGATGTTAAGTATCTAGATGAACAATACAGAATAGGTGAAGGCATAATTTCAGATGATGCATTTAAGCAACTTGAAAAGCTCTTTATTCCTGTTGATCGAGAGACTGATTACTTTAATCAAAAAAATAATAAACTTTTGCCAAAATTAGCCAAAGAAAACTATAAAGAATTTTTGGAAAGTTTATTAACAAAAACAAGATTAAGCATTCAACCAAAAATTGATGGCTGTGCTATTGCAATTAGATATCTAGATGGCAAGTTTAATAAAGCTATTACAAAAAAAGGATTTGATGTCTCAAACAAAATTAAACAAATTAAAAATGTCCCCGATTGTATTCCTATCAAACGAGATTTTCAAATTAGAGGTGAACTATACGCTACAAATCAAGTTGCCGGCATTTCCCAAAGAATTACAAGAAAATACCTCAATGATAAGAAAGGGATTGGAGAAAGTCTCCGCTTTTGCTGTTTCCAAATACTTAATGGAAGACTTAATCAATACGAAACCCTTAACTATCTTAAAAAATGTGGCTTCAGCACCCCTGACAGTTACTTCACAAATCATACAAGCGAAATCCAAATATATAAAAAAAATTGGTTAGATAAAAAAATATTTGCGAAATATCCAACTAATGGGATAGTTGTAAAAATAAATAGTAGGAAATTACAGTTACTTAGAGAGAAAAGTTTATCTCGAAATAACGAATGGCAATATGCAATTGAAAAATAATATTAAATAGTACCTTCAATAAGAGCTCACGATACTGACTTCCAGTATTTACAGTGGAAAAGTAATTAAATCTTGGTTAAATTCCAAAGCAATTTGCAGGATTACTAAATGACTGCCACTATTTCAAGACCTAAAATCTCTAACTGGAAAACATCTAATATTCCAAACCTTACCGGCAAAACAGCGCTAATTACTGGTGCGAATAGTGGTCTTGGATACTACACTGCAAAGGCCTTAGCAGAAAAAAATGCTCATGTTGTTATAGCTTGTAGATCACTTGAAAAAGCTAATCAAACTATCAAAAAACTTAAAGGTCTTAATCCTGAAGGATTATTTACACCTTTAGAATTAGATTTGTCAGATTTAAAGAATATTGTTGAAGTTCAGTCCAAAATTTTTGATAATTTTGAAAATTTGGATTTACTAATCAATAATGCAGGCATTATGCATCCGCCTAAAACACTTAGTGCTCAAGGATATGAAATACAATTTGCAGTTAATCATCTAGCTCATATGCTTTTGACTCTAAAGCTACTTCCAATTATTGAAAAAAAAGAAGAATCTAGAATAGTGACGGTGACTTCCGGAGCACAATTTTTTGGCAAAGTTGGTTGGAAAAATCTGAAAGCCGAGAACTATTACAACAAATGGGAATCTTACTCCAATAGCAAATTGGCAAATGTAATGTTTGCTTTGGAACTAAATGAGAACTTAAAGCACAAAAATATACTTTCTTTAGCTGCTCACCCAGGAATTGCAAAAACAAATCTCTTTACTGCTCAAAAACCTAACCCTGGTCCATTAGAAACATTCTCGTTGGAATTATTTAGTCCTATTTTTCAAACTGCTGAGATGGGTGCTTTACCTCAGCTTTTTGCAGCCACTTCACCAGACGCAAGAGGCGGTGATCATTATGGTCCTAGATTTAATTTCAGAGGTTATCCAAAACTATCCCCT
>CACHDC010000008.1 GCA_902578445.1 uncultured Synechococcaceae cyanobacterium | reverse complement strand
ATAAAAAACAATGGAGATAAATTATCATTTAGGTGCTTTGCAATGGATATGAATAAAAATGTTTTATATCTGCCTGCATTTGGAGACTTAACAGGGGGATATCCCTGCAAAAAGTCATTTAAAAAATGGGCAATTGTTTCTGAAGAAGAAATAATCGAAATTAAATCTTAAGAAAAACCTAATGTAATGAATTAAACTTTTTCATTTAGATATACCAATTTATACTTAAAAGTCTCGTTTATTTTTTTTTTCAATTATTTTATATCTATTAAATCTGAAAATTAAAACAGTTAATAAAAAATATATACAGCTAATGACCCTTTTCTTAGAGAACAATCTACGTTATAAAAAAAATAAACACATTTTATAGAAATGAAAAAGTTAATAGCCTTGATTTTATTTCCATTTCTTGTAATTCCATTTGCTGCGAAAGCAAATGATAATTTTTCTGTTGAGATAGAGGCACTTACACTAGTAATGGAGCAATATAAGGAAGATACTGAATCAAATGTTGAATTAGATATAGAAGACAAAAAACCAAGTTACATGGCTCTTAAACAAGACGAATGTAATGCAACTGTTGAAGTTACAGAAAAAACAGGATTAGAGATTGTAAAAACTGAATCTTTCGATGTAAATGTCTGTTTGAAAGAAATCAATAAAGTTATTAACTAAATAAGTAGGTTATAAGAATATAATAAACAAATAAATTAAAGAGGTCTTTTACTTAAAGAAGGTAAGACCTAGAGACCTAACAGAAAACTTGGAACGGGTTCTGCATACCCAATTAATAACTACAATGGAATTGTAGAGGTGTAATAAAAAGTACAAAACCTAAAATAATTTTTAAATAATTATTTCTTCTTTGATAATTTTTGTGATTCTTCTCTAGACATTAAAGCTTCGATTTGAGCAAGAACTTTTTGAAGTTCATCCGTTTTTGTAAGAGATGCTTCTGCTACTTCTCTTAATTTTTCTAACTGTTCTTTAGTTTTATCCATGATAAATAAATTAGAAATTAACCACTTTTAAAAATGGTTTTAATACAGATTTTTCACTCCCACACAGATACATATTCTCTCTTTTTTTTATAAAGTCAAATAAATTTTCCTTTATTAAAGTTTTATGAGGACTTCCAATTAATTCGTTGTTTATTATTGAAACCATAAGATTACCTGAAATAGAAATACTCTCAAATTATGAAGTAAATACAGGTAGTCCTATTGTTGCAGTTGTTATGAGAGCCCCTGCAAAAATCAAGAAAGGTAGAAAAGGATAGTTTTTCAAAGATAAACTTACTAATTCGAAATAACTATATAGGTATTTATACTGTTTGTCTACCCTATATCCGTTTTAAAGCTAAAAATCTTTCTTTTAAAAGTAAAAATTTAACATCAACCAAATTTACCTGATATGTATTCCTGAGTAGTTTTTTCTTTTGGAGAGTTAAAAATTTTCTTTGTTGAGTCGAATTCTGCAAGATAACCAACTTTACCTCCATCGCCATCTTCGTATTCAACCGCATTAAAGAAAGCAGTCATATCACTGACTCTTAAAGCCTGCTGCATATTATGAGTGACGATTATTATTGTGTAATTCTTCTTAAGTTCATGCATCGTTTCTTCTATTTTCAAAGTAGAGATTGGATCTAAAGCTGAACAAGGCTCATCCATTAGAATTATTTCAGGTTCAATTGCGATGGTTCGAGCAATACATAATCTTTGTTGCTGCCCACCTGATAAAGAGTAACCACTATCATTTAATTTATCCTTACATTCGTCCCATAAAGCTGCTTTTCTAAGTGAACTCTCCACTAATTCATCCATATTTCCAGTGAAACCATTAATTCTTGCTCCAAATGCAATATTTTCGTAAATAGATTTAGGAAAAGGATTTGGTTGCTGAAAAACCATCCCGATTCTTCTTCTAACTTCAACTGGATCTACTCTTTTGTCATAAATATTAGTCCCATCAAAGAGAACAGTTCCTTTAAGTGAACAATTAGGGATTAAATCGTTCATTCTATTCAAAGCCCTAAGAACGGTTGATTTTCCACAACCAGAAGGGCCAATGAGTGAAGTTATATCTCCCCTTTTAAAATTACAAAAAACATTTTTTACTGCTTCAAAAGTGCCATAACTAATAGAAACATCCTCAAGAGATAAAATATTATTTTTTTGCAATTTTTTAGTATTTTTAATCATTTCATACCCTCTTAGTTTTCTCAGTAAAAGCGGCTAATATCCTCGAAAATATATTTACTGATAGTATTGATATAACAAGAATAAAAGAAGCTGCCCAGGCTAGTTTATTTTGAGCATCATATGGTTCAAGGGCAAAATTATAAATAAGAACTGCTAAAGACCCCATCTCGTAAAACAAATCTTCAAAACCTACTATGTAGTAGTAAGAAAATAAAGCAGTAAAGATCAAAGGTGCTGTTTCACCTGCTGCTCTTGCAATCCCAAGCACAACACCAGTAGCAATAGATCTAAATGCTGAGGGTAAAGTTATTTTTAATATTGTTGTATACATACTTGCTCCTATGCCTAGAGAAGCATACCTTAATTCATTTGGAACTAACTTTAAACCTTCATCAGTAGTTTTTATAACTGTAGGCAACATCAATATTGAAAGAGCCATACCTCCAGCCAAGCCGCTATACATACTTCCAAATAAGATCTTTGTTGAAACGATTAAGGCATAAATAAATACACCTGCAATGATTGAAGGAACACCCGCTAAAACATTTACTCCGAATCGAATAAATTTTGAAAAAGGCCCACCTTTTGAATATTCAGCCAGATAAATACCTCCCCCTACACCTACAGGTATAGCGATAATTGAAGCAATAGTTGTAATTATTAGTGTCCCAATTAATGCAGGATTAATTCCTCCTGCATCTAAATCATCTCCAGGAGGATTTGGTTCTAAAGTAAATAGATCAGAATTTATCTGAGCACCTCCTTTAATAAGAATATATGTAACCACAAAAATCAAAGGAAGTATAGCAATGAATGCACAAAAAACTGATAAAGAAGTAAAAAATTTATCTCCTACATTTCTTGATAGTTTTTTCTGGTAATAAAGAGAATTCATAATTATCTAATATTTGAGACTAAATTTTTTAACTAGCCATTGAGCAAAGATATTGACAACTAAAGAAAGAATCATAAGTACAAAAGCTGCATAAAAAAGGGATGAGACCTGACTTCCATCAGCTTCACCAAACTGGTTTGCAAGCATAGAGGAGATGGTATATCCAGGCGATAATAGTGACCAACTAAATGCATTAGAATTGCCAATAATCATTGTGACAGCCATAGTCTCTCCCATAGCTCTGCCTAGAGCTAATAGAACACCTGCCATAATCCCTGATAATGCTGCAGGCAAAATTACCGAAAATATAGTTTTCCATCTACTTGCACCAATTCCATAGGCTGCATTCCTAAGCTTTTTAGGAACTTGATTAAGAGAATCTCTAGCTATCGAAGTCACAATTGGCAAAAGCATAACCACTAAAATTATTATCGCTAAAAGTGAATTCCGACCTGCAGGCTCCGAACTGAATAAAGGAATCCAACCAAAGAAATTATGTAAAAAGGCAAAAAAGTCTCTAAAGAAAGGTTCCATAACAAAAATTGCCCATAATCCCAATACAACAGATGGTATGGCTGCTAGTAATTCAACAAATGAACCAACTATTTCTCTGACAAATTTCGGAACAAAATCCTCTGTTATAAATATCGCAGTTCCAACGCCTAAAGGGATAGTAATCAATAATGAAAGAAGAGAAGTAACTAATGTCCCATATATTGCAGTAAAAGCTCCATATTCATCTTTTACTGGGTTCCATTCAGAAGTAACAAGAAAATTCAAGCCATACCTAGAAAAGGATTCAAATGACTGAATAAAGACTACTAAAATAATCCCAAATAACACTACTGCTACAAGACTAGACAAAACTAGGGTTGTATTTTTAAAAATGATATCTATATTTTTTTCAATCCCGAATCTTTTACGATTCTTGAAAAGAATTAATTTCTCTTCCATTAAAAAAGTATATTTATTTAAATCTACTAATAAATATTGTAAAAGACTTTAAGAGGGGTTAAAGGTATATGAAAGTCATGATAATTTGACATTTATTGGGAAATTTAAAAATTGAAAGAATTAAATATCAAATTATTTTGATATATCTACTTTAATAGCTCAACTGCTACAACAAGATTTCCTAATAATCCGTTCAAAATATTAAGCTGTTCTTTACTACCAAAAGCTATTAAAACCTGACCTGGTTGAAGGATGAAATTACCTCCAGGATTAGTAAACAACTTTTCATTTTCTTTAATGGCTAATATTTTTGCTCCACTTTTTTTTCCTATTCCAAGTTCAGAAAGTGATCTTTTCTCTGCAGTTTCAAAAAGACTAATATCATTACTTAATTCAAATTCTTCAATCTCACATTCACTTCCTGCAAGCAGATCAAGAAAGTCAATAGCAATAGGTCTTAAAGCCATTGATGCCATTGCTCTTCCTGCTGCAATATAAGGGCTTACAACTATACTTGCACCAGCTAATCTCAACTTACTTGCAGCTTCTTCGGTTCCAGCTCTTGCAATTACTCTTATAGAACTTCTTATTCCTTTAGCGCTTAATACGACATATAAATTAGCAGCATCATTAGGTAAGGTAACGACCAAACTTTTGCATTTTTCTAGTCCTGCCAGTTTTAACGTCTCATCAAGCGTTGCATCAGCACAAAGAACTTCTAAACCATTTTCTTCAGCAATTTTTTTTCTATCTTCATCACTCTCAACTACGATAATAGGAATATTTTGGGTTTTTATTTGATTAGATATTTCCTGACCTACCCTCCCATATCCGCACAAAATTACATGATTTTCCATTTTTCTAAGAAGTCTTTTGAAACGTAATTCGTTTACTCTTTGAAAATAGCCGGATTCGAATAATCTAACAGCTTTTTGAAAGGTAAATTGAATAAAAATCAATCCGCCTACGATTACTAAAACAGTTACGATCCTGCCTTCAGGACTTAAAGGTTGAACTTCTCCAAAACCAATAGTGGTTATTGTGATTAGAACCATCCATAAGCAATCACTCCATTCCCATCCCTCCGTTATTCGATAGCCAATTGCGCCTAAGAAAAACAGAAAGAATAAAGAATAAATAAGACCAAACCAAGGCCTTAAATAATCTTTAATAAAATAGAACTCAAATAATCTAAGCTTCATATCCCTTATTATCGTTAACTATTCAAAAATTTCAAAAAAAATTTTCTATTATGTTCCTAAAACTATTTATTTGTTTAAGTGAAATATATATTAAGCAGGATAATAATATTTATTTTTGTAGCTGTATGCATTAAACAAATGATTACTGTCTCAGGTCTTATTTAATGCTTCATTAAAAATTAATTTATGGTTTTACTTGTACTGATTCAATAAGAAAATCAGAAGCTGCTTTTAACCAATCAGCTACTGTAAGACGAAGATCAGGTTGAGAATATACAAGCGCAACAATAATTCCAACTAAGATTATCTTTACCATGGCATTTCAAATATTCTTATGAATTAAAGCACACCTATTTAGTAAAAAGAAGCTTATATTTATAAAAAATAGATTAATTAAAATTTTTCTAATTGATTAAACAAGTATTCCACTCTTCTTAGATTAACGCCTAAATCTGATTGCCCTAATCTTGCTGCAGATCTTATCTGAATAATTCCTTTTGATCTATCTACATAACTTCTTACATCAAGCTTTAAAATTTCAAGATCATCAGGGAATCTAAAAATCAAGCTTCTACAAACACCTCTCCAATAATTCCTTCCACTTTCAATAACTTCTGTCCTAGGTAACCCTTCTGCCAGAGAAACAAGTTGAATGAACTTTTGATCAACATTTATTAGTTTCTTTTCTATTAAGACACTATTTAATGGATTAGTTATTGGAGCAAGACCTTGAATGGAGGAAACCATATTTTTAAAAACAATATAGATGTTCTAACCGATTTCATACACAAAGTGAGAGGGGAAAAGTAAAGAATTTTCCCATAAATTTGATCTCTTTATAAAGATTTCTTATTTTGTGATCAAAATTCTAAAATTTGAGATTTTTAATTGTTTTTTTTGATAGAGATGGTTGCCTACCTTCTTTACTAGTTAGTTTCCTAACCCATAAAAAAACTCCCATAAACAAAAAAATTTCAAAAATAATTCCAAGATGTATAAGGCTCATTTTTTATCCTCTTTTTTCTTGTTGGTGCCCTCTATGTGTGGCACAAGAATATTTAATAACCACTTTTTAAATAAACTTAAAGGTTTCATAATCTATTTACTTGCCTTTTCTCCATAAACTCCTCCCTTTAATGAGATCCTCTATATTTGGCCAAGCTGCTATTAATTCTTTAAGTGCTTTTCTATTAGGAGTATAAAAGACACAAGACAATGCACTTATTACATAAAGTATGAACCACAACTTACTTTCTGAATAAGCTAAAAACAAAGAGAAAAGAAAACTCCCAATAAAGAAAAAGAAAAATGTCCTATTTAGTATTTCTAATGGAGTTCTTTTAAGTCTGTAAAATTTAATCTTTTTACTATCTTCTTCAGTATCTTTCTGAAATTTACTCTCGTAGGAATTAATTATTTCTTCTTCTAGAACTTTTTCATACTCTAAATTATCAATTGGATCACAATTATCCTTTTTATTTTTCATTAAAATCCCTTAAGCATAAACATAGTAACTAATTTATTGTGTTTTAAAAAGTATCAAATTTTATCTATCTAAAGGTGCTATACGAATAGATCATGGTTTTGAAAATACTTCAAGATTGTCTTATTTATAAAAGATAAATTAGTCATAATATTCTTTTTGATTTTCCCAAATCTTTCAGTCATTTAAAACAATCACTTCTATAAGCTTGATAGCATTAATTAAATTAGGAGGCAATATCTAAATCTAGAGTTAAAATAGTTTAAAGATTTTAATAATAATCTATATGCAAAGGTATTTGATTTCCTACGAATTTACAGATGGCGAGGATCAAGAAGAAGGAGCAGAAATGCTAATTAATTGGTACGAATCAGGTGGTCCCCAAAACAGACCTGAAAACTATGAGGTTCATTCTTGGATTTTTATGGTTCAAAATGGGATTGGACATTCTGTAGTAAGTGCAGATTCTCTTGAGACAATTTGGAAGCAATGGCATCCCTGGAGAAGGTTAATGGATATAAGTATTCAGCCGTGTATGGATCTTGATGAGACAGTCGGATTATTCAAAAAACAAAAAATGAATACAAGGATAGTCTAAAAGTATTTAAATTCCAAATATAAATATCTTTTTAGTAGCACCTAATACTACATACATATCTCACTGCGTTAAAAAGGATAAGATTAATTTTCCATGATGAATGATTCTTATCACATTTACTTCAAAGGAGAAATTCTTTTCAAGAATTTAAGTAAAGATGAATTTAAATTTGTTTGGGGAAAACTTTATACATCTTATATAAATGCCCTAAATAAAGAGCTAACCTATGAATTAATTAGCGAAAACAATATTATGGAGCCGGCCTTTAACCTTGAGCCATCTTACTAAATCAAGAACTAAATCCTAGATTATGAATAAAACAAGAAAAGCTGTCTCTCTTTTATTTTGAGGTACTCTTTTTCTTCTTTAGTTATGTCTAAAGCAATTTTATTTGCCTCAATTTCAACATTCGAACTATAAGTTTCAAAGTTTTCCTCTCTTTTAAATAGGGCAACAATGCCAATATCTGTTATGAACCAAATAAAATGATCAGTTTCTCCAATTGGATCTTCATTTAAAGAATCAATAATCAAATCAAAAGTTGAATCCATTTAATTAATCTGGGAGGGGGTTTAATTGCCTCCATTGCAATACCTTACGGCCTCAGAATTGGTGCCACCATCTTCAATTATTTCTGCAACACATTTATTAAAAAGTTTAGATTCCTTTTTTACTGAACAGAATCCAAAAGCGATTGCAGCTAAAGCTATTGCCGATACGAAACTAGAACCAAGTTGTATAAAACCATAGGCAAACATAATGTTTTTCTTTCCAGAACATTTTTTTAAATCCTTTTTTTCGTCTGTCATTTTAAATATTTAACTCATACAAACCTATTTGATTAAACATGCGTTTGGGAATTTTTGTCATAGAGAAAACCGAATTAAACAATTTTTAATCAGCTATGACAAAAAATAAAAATTTCAAGTTTAGATTGATTTTTCTTCACTTTAATTTTCAATTTGATACATCATGAAGAAAAAACTTTTTAAATTTTTTATCAACATGAGCTTCTGGTATAGAAAATTTATCTTTTTTAAAAAGTAATGATCCCATAGTTATAACAAGAGATTACGTTACTTTTTAAACTATATTTTATTTTTTTTGATGAGGTATTAATACTTAAATATTTTTCCAGAAAAGCTTGTTTTGATAATGCTCCCGAAGAGTTATCCACTTTTTAAGCGTTTTTCAACAGGGTTTTCCACAATATGTTGATTAAATTTGAATTTCTATGTGCAAAATAAAATATTATCTTCTTTTAAGAAAAACTATCCACAAATTTTTTTTGGGATCACTATGATCTCAACTGTCTTTTAAATAATTTTAAGAACAAATCTTATGAATCTAAATGAGACAAAAAAGGATTTAAACCCCGAAATCAGAAAGGAGTTGGAAAAATCTAAACTCAAAGTTCTTACTAATGAAAATGATTTTTTAGTAAAAAACCTCAAAAAGGCTGGATGATTTATTAGAGCTAAAAATTTTTTAAACAACAAAATTTTTAAAAATTCCTTTTTAGAACAAAATAATGATTTCTTGAATGATTACCCAAAATATTTTTAATTTGTCAAATATAAAATTTCTATTAAATATACAAGTGAATACTCCAGATACTAAACATGTAAAACAAATTCTAGTTATATTATTTTAATCTCCATAAGAGATCTGATCAGAAATATAAACGGAAAATTCCTAGTTTTTTTAATTATATAAAAAATTATTTTCCCTGTATCCGAATCCTTGTTTCCTTCAAAAGATGAATACCCAAGAACTAAAAGTCAGTTATAAAAAGCTCTTAAATAAAGCTGCTCAAGCTAACGGTCGTAAAGAAACTGTTTCTTACTTAAACCGTGCTGCTAAAATCAAGTCAAAACTTTACTCAACTTCTAAAGTAAATTGCTTTAGATGTAATGGAGCAGGTTTTCTAAGAATTTCATTAGATGAAACTAAAACCTGTTTATCTTGTTACGGTAAGGGATTCTCAATAAAAGAAAATCAGCAGGTTTAAAAATTTTATTCTCCATGAAAGATCTCATTCAAGCTCACAAAAAATTAATTAAAACAGTAAAAGAGCAAATGGGATTTTCTGATTATGGGATGTATTGGTTGGCTTTCCTGGAAGGGGGTCTAACTATATGGCTACTTGATAGAATATTTTTCCACTGGTTAAAGTTTTAATTTTTATTTAGGTCAAAAAAAATTTCTACAGGTATTAAATAAATTAATTTATCGAAACCATTTGAAAAGTTGTAAGATGGGAAAAAACTAATATGCAATTACTGGGATTAATTCTTCTTCTAGCTAGTAGCTGGTATTTATGGAAATTAACATCAAACTTTCTTGATGAACCAACAAAAAAAGAACTGACTAATAGTTTAAATAACCTCAGAAATAAATTCTCTGAGGGAAAACAAAATTTCTCTAAAGTGAAAATAAGTGAAGCTTGGGAAAAATACAAAGAAGAAGGTGGAGCCTTATCTAATAAAGAAAAAAGCTAGTGGACTTTTTTATTATTACGAGTCTCACTAAAGATATTTCTAGAATTGATCTAATTGGTATTTTGTTTGGTCATTTAATTTTTGGTGTTGCATTGACACAGCTTTTAGATTGGACGTGGTTAAAGAACCTTATGAGTGAAGAAGATAAAACAAGGATGCTTAAAAGTTATACATGGAAAGACTTATTAGTAGATGGAGCAATTGTTACTGTAGTTCTAGGAATAATCTTTTTAATAATTAGCATTTTTCTATAAATGAACGTAACTTACATCCTTTTAGTTTTTTTAATGATATCCATTGTGATTTTCACTCAAATAATCAATTCCTCCAATAAATCAAAATAAATGAACGAAGTAACTAGCAACTCCTCAACTGGATGGTACTTAATCGCTTTGGTAAGCACTTTATCTTTTTTAGCCTTAATTTACTTCGGCCAAAAAAGATAGGGTAAATTTTGAAAGATTATTTTAATTCATAAAAAAAGCTCTGCAACTTCATGAAATGCAGAGCTTTTAATTATTAAGTAACTGATTTATATAAATCTGTTTATTATAAAACCTTTTTTCTTAATCAAAGAAAAAGAGACCGATGAATGTGATGAAGATTCTGAATTCACGGCCCCTTTAATAACCGCATTTTCCGGTAGATACGACAATGAATCACCTCCTTTACTAATGTTTTTCTAAAGATAACTAAAAGAATTAAACAAGGAAAGAAATTGGTTAAAAATTTAAAAGTTTTTTAACAAATTAACGATATAAATCTCTTAAAAATAAAAATATAGATTTTACCAAGGCAAAACTTCTCCGTTGGCATGCCAAAAAGTACCCGAGTTATTTTTATTTAAAGAATCTATACGTCTTAAAAGGCCATTTGCTGATTCTTCAGGACTAATTCCATTTCTAGTAAAGCCAGTCATTCTTGTACTCACTAACCCAGGATGCAAAATAGCTACATAAATATCTTCTCTTGATAAATCTATAGAAAGTGATTTTGCTGCCATGGACAAAGCGACTTTAGACATCCTGTAACCATAAGAACTTCCAGATGTATTATCTTCAATAGATCCCATTCTACTTGTGATAAAAGCAACTTTTGAAGATCTTTTTAAAAAATGTTTAAGTGATTGAGTCATACATATTGGACTCAATGCATTGACTTCAAATTGCCGCAAAATACTTTTTTTATCTAAGTTTTCGAAAGAATTAAATTCATAAATTCCTGCATTATGAATTAAGCAATCTAAATTAACTCCAGATAGTTTTTTACACAAATTTCTTATCGACTCATCAGAAGAAATTTCTATATTCTCTTCAATTCTAACTCCTAAATCTCTAAGTTCTTTTGAAGCTTTCCTACACGTTGCAATTACGTTATCTCCCCTCTTATGAATTTGCCTACATAGTTCTAATCCAATACCCCTATTTGATCCTGTTACTAGATAAGTCGACATTTCTAAACTAAAAAATAAAAAATCAATCTAAATCTAAATATAAAAGAAAACAAACTAGAAAAAGAAAAAATTTATAAAATGCCTTATTAGATTTTTTAAGGTTATGATGGGTTATGAAATGCAAAAGATTTTATAAAAGAAAGCAAAGATATTTTTATCATCAAAATTTAATGTATGGAAATTTTCAATCAAGAATTTATACAAGAGATTATTAGGTTAACGTGGAGAAATCCTGCTTTCATGGCTATAGCTATTGCGTTAGTTTGGCTTATCCCACAATTATTTATCAGAAAAATAATGGCCAAAAAATATGAAAGAAGAAAAATAGAAATTCAGAAAAATAAAATTCAGAAGCTTTACCCAACTAATACTCCTAAATAAGATTTTTATTTATAAGATGATTTAATGAATCAAAAAAAAACTTTTTGCATCCTAGTAAAATATGACCTACAAAATAATTAGAATTGATGGGAAAAATGACGAATTAACAGCTCAAAGTTTTGATAAGTATTCAGATGCGTACGATTTGTTAGAGGAACTATATGGAGATTTATGTTGTTCAGATGCTGATTATGGAGACATAACCTATTACGATATTGTGGAAAATAATTTAAAGAATATTAATGGAGAATAAAAAATGGGCTCCCTCCCAAGAAGAAAATTTAGGGGTAATAACGAGTGTATATGAATTCATTAAAGAAGAACTTTCAGAACTACAAAAAAAAACTGGATGTCCCGATTCATTTATTTATGATTTTATTGGCAAGATTCAGAATGAATGGCATCCTGAATCTTGCCACGCCATAGTTAGAAATAAAAAAGGAAAAATTAGAAAATATTAAATCTTCAACGCAAATTTATAAAATTTCTCTAATATAATCTGAATTTAAAAATATTAAATCATGATTATTAGAATACTAGGAATCGTACTTATCCTTGGTACGATTGCATATTATGGTTTAGTGTTAACTGGGCAAAGCAACCTTTAGTTTTTTAACTTTTAATAAAGTCTCATGAAATGGCCTCCTACTTTGTGTTGGACAGCACCAAAAACAATTAATGGTAATAGGCATTTTCAAGTTAAAGCTTATGGTGGGAAAAATGAAGATAGATGGGTTGATATTTTTCCTACCAAAAATAAAAAAGATATTAAAAGAATCTCATGGACAAAACTAAAATCAGAATGGACTACTGGATGGTTAAGGCTCCCAAAAGATAAAGATTAATTTGTATATGTAAACAAATATTATTAACCAGAAAACTGTAAAAAATAATACCTAACTCAAAAAAAATAACTTCTAAAATTTTTTAAATTGCTGTTTAATATGAAGTCAGAACCGAAGAAAAAACTCCCTAATAAAAAAGTCATAAGTTCAGCAAAATTTGAGGCTAAAGAACAATTTACAAAATCTGCATTAGAAAATTTAAAAACAGAAAATGAAAGACTTGTTAATTCACTAAAAAAATCTGGGGAGATTAAAGAATCAAAAAGAAAATAGACTTACAATATTTAAAATTTTTTATTATTATATAAATTTATATATTGAGAAATGATTGAAAAAATCTCTCTAGCAAATTCTCATTTACCTCAACTAGTTGGGTTCGTTCTGATGTCTATTGGTTACACATTAGGCAATAAATTCTACCTTCCGGAAATCAAACAAAAATAATAATTTCTAGTTATTAAAAATATTCAAAATAAATAACATTGAAAATATATTCCATATAAAAATTTTTCAACATTTTATCTAATTAAAGTAAAAACTTTAAAGCTAATTCTGTAATTCAATTAAGACAAGTCTTGGGATTTTACTGACACATAAATGTAACATTAAAGTACTTAAAAATGTGAAATCCAAAGAAAAAGTAAGATTTCATACTAATTTTTTTTAAATATGTTACATTCTTTAATAATTAAAGTAAGGGTTTCCTCTGTTAATAAATCAGAAATGAGGAAATATTTGATGTATACAAATGTCATTTACTTTTTGGCTTACTAATTGAACACATATGAAATCTAAAAATGGATGCACTTACTAGTTTTATAATTGTTATAATCGCAATTACAATCCAATTCTCTTTATACGCCATCAAAAGGTTGCAGGAACCTTTAGAACCAAATTATTTGATAGATAAAAATTCGAAAAAAAATAAAAACTACATGGGTAAATTCTGGAAAAATGCCGAAATAACAAATGGGAGATTAGCTATGATTGGTTTTTTAGCTTTGATAATAAACTATGGTTTTTTTGGGTGGATAGTACCTGGTTTTATTTAAACTATCAATACATTAAGCTCTTAAATAAAAAATAAATCTCTCGTTCAAAACAAACTCTCCTTTTTAAAAAAAAATTTTTATTATAAGAAAAAAAGCAATTGAGTAATTCTGATTTTGATAAAAATGGATTGGACAGCTATGGAATACATTGGCTTCAATATGCTGCTTTTGCTGTTTCTGGTTTTGCTATATTTACAACCTGGGCATTTTTTTATGATGAAAGATTCCACAACTTTGTAATGAATATTTTCAGGGTTATTAACTGCAGTGGGTTTAACTGCAATGGAGCATTTTAAAGTTCTATGGCTAATCCGGATCAAAAAACAATATTAATTGATAATGCTTTTGAGGAAATAAAAAACATTTGTATAAATCTTCAAAAAGATACTGATGCTTCGAATTCAGAACTTAAAAGTTTACTACAACTAGTTATTAATGAATGGGAAGAAAAAGAAGAACAAAAAACTGGTTTTGGATTCAGGTAAAGTAAGCCACTATCTAAGAAGAAACTTAGGCCTTAAATCATTTTAATATGAACAGATTTTTTACTTTTAAAATTTAATATTTATAATTTACATTTTTTAGAAAGAAATTAATAAGGAATGAATCTCAAATAGAAGATTCATTCCAGATTTAGCATTAGTTTTATCTAGATTTAAATTTTATAATTTAACTCCTCTGGTGGACTGTCAATCATTAGATCCCTCCTATTCAACAAGTTAAACCTACGCCTTACTTATTAAGAAAGTAAATCAGTAAAATTACTGATTTATTATTTCCTAAAATGTTTGAATTAAAGATGCCAATTCTGGTGCATCTAATAAAAGAGCAAAAAATGTAAGGACAACTAATAAAAATATTGAAAAGTAGAATTGAATCATGCTTCAAAATTACTTAAAAAGAATTTTTTAAGTTGTATAAAATAATGCTTTGTTTACATAATTAAATATATCTATCGAGAGAAGTTTAATTAGAGAATAATTAAGATGCTTCAGGGGAAAATATCGTCCTATTTTTTTGCCAATACTCACAGCCTTTAAGTAAATGATCACCCTGTGGTATGCGTTTTTCGTATTTTGGACAGATCAAGATAGTAGCAAAAGTTTCTGTAGTGCTGTAGCGAAAGTGATTGCAAGTAATACAAATCTTTGTTCGTTTTCGTTTTAGGGTGGATTCTTTTAGATATTCCCATTTTGACGGATTTACCTTGATCATGATTACTGGAATTTATTAGTAACAATTTGCCAACCTCCTGAAATTAATTCATTCCATGTTTCACAAGCACACTCAATAGAATGAAGTCTTGAATTTTTAATTTGGGCTGGTTCACCTAATTCATTTGCATAGAAAAGATAAGTATATACTTGCAAGTTATTAGATACAGATTTCTTATAACTCTCAAAAAAAATTAATAAACCACTTTTTTTGTTAAACAACCAGCCAGTTGGGGGGTCAATAAGGCTGCCACGATAAAAATAAGTCCGAACATTAGCAACTCCTGAAGCCATGAAGATAATACAGTTGTACTACTAATATAGATGTACTACTCGTAGACGTCAAGTATTCCTCTGATAATTATTTAAATACTAAAATTACTTTCCAGAAATAAGCAGCCGCAAACTTCTTATTTGGTAATAGTAAATACAAGTAACTCCTTGAAAAGGTAAATATCATTAAAAGAGTATCTCCAAAAGAATGCAATGCATCGAAATCCCTTCTATTTAGGATGGAACAAAGGATGGTCTTTTTTATTTTTTTTAGAGGGTGGCATTGCAAAAATTGAAGCAAAAGGTTTTGGTATATCTATTACAACAAAAGTTGAGAAAGGAGAATCACCCCTAGAGTCTGCGGATAGATTAGTCTCGAAAGAGCAGAGGATTAGAAAATCAAGATATTATTCTTGGCTTAAATCTATTAATGAAAAAACAATAAATTAACCAATCCTTAAATTTCTAAAGTAAATTGTTGACAATCAATTTAAAATAGAAATTAGTGATCTATTTTTCGTGTCCAATAAATTTTATGAATGGTGGAAAAACCATAGAAAAGTTGTAACCTATGGAGTTTTTATTATCTTGTTTGGTTTTTATTTATCTCCTATTGTCAAAGAAGCAAAATACAAAAACCAATGTATTAAGTTCTCTACTAAAGGAGCATTAACTAAATTTAATAAGGACGATATTGGAGAAACTTTATTAAAGGAAACAGGTTTGAATATTGAAGAACTAGCGAAGATTGAAGGTTATAAGAATTGCATTAATTAAAAAGTTTGCAAAATTACGCTGATTTTTTAAATGATTAAGAGTATTTTTAAACTTATTTTATTGATATTATTATTTGGATTTATATCAATAAGTCCCAAAACACGATATATGGTTGGCATATCTCTAAAACAAATTTCTTCATTTCTTTTATGGACTGTTAAATATGAAGATAGAGAAAAATGGATCATAAATAAACCAAGTTGGATTCCTAGCCAAAAACTTAAGCCATCGTATTAAATGAAGACTTATTTAGAAGAACGAATTGAATGGTATGACGATAATTATAGAAATGGTAATGCTTTAATCTCTGATAAACAATTCGACCAACTTGAAAAGAATTTATTAAGAACAAACCCTAATTGTGATTACTTTAAAAAGAAAAATAAACTAATTTTACCTTCATTAGAAAAGGATTCAATAGATGAATTTTTGAGAGGATTATTAGTAGATACAAGATTATTAATTGAACCGAAAATTGATGGTTGCGCTGTTGCTTTGCAATATAGGGATGGAACCTTGGAGAAAGCAATTTCAAGAAAAGGGAACGACGTTACTACTAAAATTATTAAAATCCAAAACATTCCCAATAATCTCCCTTTGCGAGGGGTTCTTCAAGTTAGAGGTGAATTATATGCACCCAACAAAAGTCCAGATATCTCCCAGAAAATCGCTTCTGGATATCTAAGAGCTAAAGAAGGATTTTCAGAAAGTCTTAGCTTCTGTGCATTTCAAATACTTAATTCAATGCTTAACCAATATGAGTCCAAAAAGAGTCTTTCAAAGCTTGGCTTCACGATCCCTCAGGATATTTCATGCAACTTTACGAGCCAAGTTCAAGTATTTAGAAAACAGTGGCTAGAAGGGAATATTTTTAGGAAATATCCTACAGATGGAATAGTAGTAAAGATAAATTCTAGAAAATTACAATTAATGAGAGAAAAATCAAATTTAGAATATCCTTATTGGCAAGTGGCAATAAAAAGTTAATGGAATTAGTACACCAGATTTTTCCTACTTGGCATATTTACTTGGACATGTTTTTGGTTGGCTTTACAACATACGGTTTTCTAAGAATTAAGAAAAAAATAAAAACCAAATAAATGATTCATAAGTAAACTTTTTAAGTCATTTGTGGTCCTTAAGCATGGATTTAAGTTGTTCGCCATCTAATTGCTCGAGATAATTTCTCATTGCCAACCAAGATCTTCTGCTTTCTAACTTTCCGCTTTGTTTAAAAAATTTTGCAGAAACTTGATCTATCAATTCTTTATGAGTCATATTTACATTCTTCATCAAGTTCAATGACAACACCATTAAAAAATTCTGCTAATAATTTTGATGGGTCTTGTATAGATATCTTTCTATCTGCTTTTGATAGTTTCTTTTTGATTGGATTTAAGTTAGTCATACTGATTCAGGTAATTCAAGTTCTTCAAAAGTCCAACCTTCTAATTGAAGGTCATGCCATTTATCCCAAGCATTATCCAAATACATTTGAGTTGATGATTTAATTGCCATTGGCTCACCAAGATCATTTGCATAATATGTATGAGCAAAAATTCTCATACTATTTCTTGGAGATTTTTTATTTCTTGCAAATAAAATTAATCTGCTGCGGTCTGGACTAAGCAACCAGCCACTTGGGGACTCATTACGATAACCGTAAGAAAAATTAGTCCAAACATTAGCTCCTCCTAAAGTCATTAATTAATAATACATATGTACTATCAATATAAGTACATTAGAAATGGATCGTCAAGTATTTTGGCAAGCGAATTATTTACGCTGATAGAGAACAAAACAGTCTAACTATTCCTAAAAAAATAAAATACCTACCAAAAGCTTGTTTAAGCAAGCATTTTGATAGGCAAACCGGATCCCCGTCAGTTCTCTGCTGCATCGACCTGGAAATGCCAGAAGAGGATTCAAAGTGGGCTTTCGTTTCCGATTACAAGATCGGTTTACTACCGCATCACGACAGTCTCCTCACGTCGAAAAAGAGTCAGATCAGAGCACATAAAGAAGAACTTAACCAAAGATCCAGTGATTTAACTCTAACTTATTTTTTTATGCATTTGGAGATGGCCAGATGTCTTTTACCATAGTTAATAAAACTTGTGCCTCATCATATCTTTCTGAAGGCGTTTGACCATTTAATAAAAATGTAATATGAGCCATTTTTCTTCCAAGAATTTCTCGAGATTTGCCATAAAAATGAATATTAGAACCCTCAATTTCAGATAACATTTCAACTCTTGTTTCCATTGAAATAGGGAAATTCTTTTTTAATCCCAGAAGATTTATCATAATTGCCCCTTCACAGTTCATTTTGATTTCAGGTGGCATTATCCCAGAAGAAATGCAAACATATTGATCAAACTGACTTGAAGTACAAGCTTCAATAGAGAAATGAGCTGAGTTGTGTGTTCTAGGAGCTATTTCATTAATTAGAAGACCATTATCTCCATAGAAGAATTCAATAGCTAAAACTCCAACGTAATTAAGTTCATTGACTATTGAAGAGAAAATATTTATCGCAAATAAGTTCAAATCATATTCGGTTGTCGCAGGTGCAAGAACCCAATCACAAACATGATTTGATTGGAATGTCTCAACTATTGGAAATAATCTTATCTTACCTGTTCTATCTCTCGAACCAACAAGAGCTATTTCTTTTTTATACTCTATCCATTCTTCTATTAACCATTCATCAGAAGTATTCTCTGTTAAAAAAGAATCTAAATCTTCTTTTGTCTTTATTTTTTTGTTCCCTTTGCCGTCATATCCACCTTTATTTGATTTTGCCATTAGAGGGAAAGTCCAATTATTGATTTCCTCATCCGAGAGATTTTTAAAATCCTCAATACTTTTCCATTTTGGGCAGGGAATATTCATTCTATCTATTAATTTTTTTTGAGAAAACCTATCAACTAAAGGCTTAATTGCATTAAGGCTTGGAACGAAAATATCATTATTGTCAATTAAATTTAATTTATCAATTTTTATCCATTCATTTTCAAAAATTATTTTTTCACACTCATTAATTAATGATTTATTACCTCTTATCTTTAAAGGATCAGACTCTATGACATGATCTGCTTTTAAACCAGCAGGATCATTACAAGATTTTGTTTGCACACATACTTCTAAATCTCTTTTTTTTGCTGCCTCGGTTAACATTAAAGCTAATTGGCCACCTCCAATTATTCCTAGGGAATAATTTTTCTTAATAACGTTTATATTTTTTTTAAAACTCATAGCATGATTTTATTACCATTTCTAATTCTTAACAACTGAATTTTTAAGTATCTAGAGCTTAGATTTTGCTAATATGTATAGTACTTAATATCAAATATTTATAAATTTTAACTAGGTAATCAATTGTGAATAAGAGAAAAATATTAGTCCCATTAGGTGATAAGTCATACGAAGTAACTCTAGAAGCAGGGGTATTAAATAATATTAGCGAAGAACTTTTAAAAATTGGAATAACAAATAATAGAAAAATACTTGTTATTTCAAATGAAGAAATATCAAATTTGTATGGAGAAAAATTCTTAAATAATTTAAAAGATAATGAATTTCAGGCCAAAATGTTCCTTATCAAGGCTGGAGAATCATATAAAAACTTAAAAACCTTGAGTGAAATATATGATGTTGCATTTGAATTTGGTTTAGATAGAAATTCAATAATTATCGCCCTTGGAGGAGGAATTGTTGGAGATGTAAGTGGTTTTGCAGCTGCAACTTGGCTGAGAGGTATTGAATATATTCAAATTCCAACAACATTATTATCAATGGTTGATTCATCTGTTGGAGGAAAAACAGGAGTAAATCATCCAAAAGGTAAAAATTTAATTGGAGCTTTCAATCAACCTAAAGCAGTTTTTATTGATCCAGAAACTTTAAAAAGTTTGCCCAAAAGAGAATTTAATGCAGGCATGGCCGAAGTAATAAAATACGGAGTAATAAGAGATAAAGAACTTTTTGAATACTTAGAAATTAAAAAAAACAAGGACGAACTTATAAACCTCAAGAATGAATATCTTATTAAAATAATTAATAGTTCAATCAAAACAAAGTCTCATATTGTTTCTCAAGACGAACATGAAAATGGTGTTAGAGCAATATTGAATTATGGTCATTCTTTTGGTCACGTTATTGAAAATCTATGTGGATACGGCAAATTTCTTCATGGTGAGGCAATATCAATTGGTATGAATATTGCGGGGAAAATAGCAATTGAGAAAGGGTTATGGTCTAAAGAAGAATTAGAGAGACAGAAGAATCTTTTGAAGAGTTACGATCTTCCTACCGAGATCCCCATAATAAATAAAAAAGACGTTCTAAAAATACTTATGGGCGATAAAAAAGTTCGTGATGGCAAAATGAGATTTATATTACCGAAAGAAATTGGTTCAGTGGATATATATGATGACGTAGAGGATTCACTATTTTTAAAGTTTTTTGCTTAACGCAAACAGGTTGAATTTATATTCATTTTCTTATCCTTAAACTTTTTAAAAACAAACCACTTAAAATCACCTAGACATACAGGATCAACGAGTCTAAGTAATGCCTCTCTTCTTAAAAGTGCATTTGATAAATCCTCCTTAAATTCTTTCTGAATTCCATAAAGTCTCTCTGCCAATCCAAGTGCCAACAAAGCCTCTCCTTGTTTAGTTATTCCAACAGTATTAAATCCAAGAGTCTCAGCATCATTAATTAAAGTTTCTATGCATACATGAGATGTTAAATCGCAATTTCCCGGAGAATCCAGTATGTTATTCTTCATTTTTTGATTTTCATAAGAAACTATCATGCCATCAGAATTCTTAGAGGTGTAGTATTTTTTTGCTTCTTTAGCGTAATCAATAATCAATAAAATACCGTTATTAATTTTTCCATAAATAGCTTTTAACCATTTTGAGTTATCTATATGCCATTCTGTCGTCCATCCTTCAAGGGCATCTTCAGGAGGAATAGTAATTCCCAATTCACTTTTAGCAAGTTCAATACCTTTTTCCAATTCACCTGTAATTGGCATTTCATCAAAAAATAATTTTTGAGAATTTTTGTCTATAGAAACTGCTTGTCGAAGTAATTTTCCTTTTGAAAAGGTTATTCTCTCTACTGGCAAAGCATCTAAGACCTCATTTGCAAAAACTATTCCATTTATATTATTTTCCTCTACTTCTTCTAAACCTTTCCATAAAATATCAATACCTAAGTTTAAAAATTCTTTCAATTTATTTTTTTGTTTTTCTACCATCCCTTCATTAGGTTCAATAATTACAAAAGAAACTCCTTGCAAAAAATTCTTGTTATTTTCTAAAAAATATTTAATTAATCCACTCATAAAGCTTCCATCTCCAGCTCCAAATTCAATTACAGCTAATTTCTGATTAGATATAAAACTATTTTTGAACTGAATTAGCCAATCTTCTATTTGTTTACCAGCCAAAAAAGCAAAATCATTAGATAAAGAAGGTGATGTGACAAAATCTCCTCGAACGCTTAACTCAGCTTTGCCGCTGCCGTAATAACCATTAATAGGATCATTTAAAACAAAATTCATAAAGTCATAAAAACTTATAGTCCCACCCATTTTGATTATTTTTTTTACTAACCAATCTGGATTATTCGCGGGTAAGCTATTCATCGGCGAAAATATAAAGAAACAAAACTTATTTATGCCTTCAAAGATTAACTATTTATTCGGAATATTTCTATCTATATTAGTTTTAATTTCACATAAACCCGTTTTCGCTATAAATAACCCAGATCTCTTACCAGAAGAAAAAACACCCGTAATAGATTTAGCTAAAACATTAAGTCCTAACCAGAAAAAATCTTTAGAGGACAAGCTTAATAACCTAGAAATTGAGAGTGGGTGGAAAATAAAATATTTATCTCAGTTTGAGAGTTCTCCTGGTAGTGCAATAAAGGACTATTGGGATTTAGATGAAACAAGTTTGTTGATAGTTGCAGATCCTAGAGGCGGAAATTTACTGAACTTTAACGTCGGAGAAGCTTATTTTAATTTTATGCCAAGGTTATTTTGGGTTGAACTTCAAACAAGATTTGGTAATCAATATTATGTGAAAGATCACGGTGAGGACGGCGCAGTATTAGATGCAATTAATTCAGTAAAGATTTGCCTTGAAAGAGGAGGGTGTCAAGTTGTCCCTGGCCTGCCCAAAGAGCAATATATATGGACTTTATGTACATCTATTCTTGGAGGTTTAGTAGCAGGTTTCGCTTCTGCCCCAAGGAAAGAAGGTCAAGTCATATCAATTGGATTTTTAGCTCTTCTTTCTCCTTTATGGGGAATGTTATTTGGAATTTTTGGTTTGGCACCGATATTATCCAGAACAAATGATTTATTACCTTTATTTAAAAATGGGTTAGCTTTTACAGCCGCAGGAATTGCAGGTTATATTTTGTCTCAAACATTATTTTCAAGATATGAAAAGCCCAAAAATACTTAGAATATGACTAAAAATATATAATCTTAAAAAAATTTATCTTCTTCACAAATTTCTCCAGACTCTGAATACCATCGATGAGAAACATGACTTAATTCTTTTTTTTCAAATTCAATCCATGAAAAGTTAATTAGTAATTTCCCTTCTTCATCAGTTTTGTATCTTGGTACCACAGCAGTATTGAAATAAATTGTCTCTTTGCTATCAATTTTAAACATCTCTCTTAAACCCAGATTTCTTTTAAGCCGATTATGCATATGACCAAAAATTACAAGATCAACTTTTCTTCTCTTTTGTATTTGAGAGATAGCAACAGACAAATCTCTATCTCCCCAATCTAAAGAGGGTAATTTCCAGTCTTTCCCACAAATGCTTTTAGGTTCTGAACCTAAACCCGAAGGGCCTGCATGAGACATAATTATTAAAGGTATATCTTCGATACTCTCTTCTGAACATTTGATGATTTTATTTATTGAATCTTGTTCGGTAATGGGTCCATAAACACCTTTAACTTCTTTAGAAAGATAATAGCCACCGCCAGAACTGCATGGTCTTGCAGACAATAAATTTATTTGATTATTAAAAACTTTCAAATCCCATGCACAATATTTTTCACCAAGAACACGTATCTGCTTTGAGAGAGTTTCACCTGTAGAATCCTTCCCTCTATCATGATTTCCTAAAATCACAAAAGTAGGAATTTTGATCTCATTGATTTTTTTAATTATTTTGACACTTCCATCAGAAATATCACCAACAAATAAAACAATATTTGGTTTGATAATCGATAAAACTTTCAAGTCTAATTCAGACCATTGACCATGACAGTCACCAACAATAGCAATTTTTAAATTTGTCAGAATTTTTTCTGTTTAAAGGCATATAATCTATTTAGAGATATTCTAAATCCTGACCAGTATAACTTCTACTGCAAAACAGAAATCAGTTCAAAACGAAGAGGATTTGATTTCTGAAATAAAAGAGCGTTGCGAAAAAGCTAATGCAATTATTCTTGCGCACTATTATCAAGCTCCAGAGATTCAGGAAATTGCAGATTTTATTGGCGATTCATTAGATCTATCTAGGAAAGCTGCAAATAATGATGCTGATATAATAATTTTTTGCGGTGTGCACTTTATGGCCGAAACCGCAAAAATACTTAGCCCTAAAAAAACAGTTCTATTACCAGATATTAACGCAGGATGCTCATTAGCAGATGATTGTCCCTCAGATAAATTTCAAAAGTTCAGGGAAGAAAATCCAGATCACTATGTAGTAAGTTATATAAATTGTACTGCTGAAGTAAAAGCTCAAAGTGATCTTATATGTACAAGCAGTAATGCAGTCTCATTAATTAAAAAGATACCTCAAGATAAAAATATAATATTTGCACCAGATCAGAACCTTGGGAGATGGGTACAGAAAAATTCAGGAAGAGATCTTAAATTATGGCCTGGCAGCTGCATTGTTCATGAATCGTTTAGTGAAGAAGCACTTCTAAAATTAAAATATCAAAATCCAGGATCAAAAGTCATTGCTCATCCTGAATGTAGTCAAAATTTACTAATTCTCTCAGACTTTATTGGATCAACAAGTAAGCTGCTTGAATTCGTAAGTAAAGATCCATCTAAAACTTACATGGTACTAACTGAACCTGGAATAATTCATCAAATGAAAAAGAAAGAACCTAACAAAATTTTTATTGAAGTTCCAGATGTAGAAGGTTGTAAATGTAACGAGTGTCCATATATGAAATTAAATACTTTAGAAAAAATTCTAGATTGTTTGAAAAATAATTCCCCGTCTATCGAACTAGACCCAGAAATAATAAGAAGAGCCTATGTGCCAATAAAGAGAATGCTGGATATGAGTAATTAATACAATGAAAATACTTTATCTTCCTTATTAATTTTTAGGAATGCATTAAGATTGGTAGTTTCGGGCTTAAATTCGCTTATCTGATTCTTTCTATTAATTATATTTATTAGCTCTTTTTCACCAGCTCTATATTGTTTATCTTTTCTAGTTCCTATCTCTCTTTGGAGTATAGGGTTTATATTCATTTTTACTTCTATGTCTGGAATAATTCCAGATTTGTTTATATCAGTGCCGTTGGGAGTTAAATACTTAGCGACTGTAACAGTTAGACCTGAACCATCAACTAATGTTCTCATAGATTGAACTAAACCTTTACCAAAAGTTTTCTTCCCAACTAATTTTCCTCTTTTGTTATCCTTTATTGCACCAGAGACTATTTCACTAGCACTAGCAGAACCCTCATTAACTAAGACAACTAAGGGCTTTTTTGTTAGAGCTTGACCGTTTCCTTTTTTTGTTTCTTTTAAACCATCTTTACTTACCGTACTTACTATTACTCCTTTGTTAATAAAGTGCCTTGAGATATCAATGCTTGATTCTAATAAACCTCCAGGATTACTTCTCAAGTCAAGAACATATCCTGCGACTTTTCTTGTTTCTAAATCCTTAATAGCATCTTTAGTCTCTTTTGATGCATTTGCATTAAATTGTTTAATTCTTACATAGCCAATTGATAAGCCGTTTTTGGTTTGATTGACTTTACTTGATACAGATTTTATTTCAATTTTTTCTCTTAATAAAATCTTAAAAAAGGATTTAGAACCTCTAAGAATTTCAAGCTTTACTTTAGTACCTCTTTGTCCTCTTATTAATTTCACGGCCTCCTCAATATTCATACCTTGAGTAGAAATATCATCTATGGATAATATTTTATCTCTAGCTTTAATTCCAGCATCAAATGCAGGGGTGTCCTCTATGGGAGAAATAATTATTAAATCATCGGATTCTTTATCTTTAACTATTTGGATACCAACTCCAGTTAATTCACCAGATGTATCGATTCTCATCTGATTAAATTCCTTAGGTTCTAGAAATCTTGTATAAGAATCATCTAAGTTAGAAAGCATATCTCTAATCGCATCATATGCCTCATTGCTATCTGAATATGTTTTTGATAAAACTTCTTTTCTTAGATTAATCCAATTGGACTTTTGAAATTTGCCGCTTGAATCAAGAAAATCTCTATATACAATTTGCCAAACATGATCAATTACTTCTTTATAACTATTATTTAAAACTGTTGCCTCTGCAAAATTATTTAAAAATAGTCCAGAAAAGGATGTCGCAAACAGAAATAAATATTTTTTTTTAAGCAATTTTCTTATCTTCAAATAATTTGATATTTTTTATTATAAAAAGAATTTATTTATAATTCAAAATTTTGACAAATCCTTAAGGATCAATCCACTTCCCATCATCCTTAATAAGTTGGATTAAAGCATTAACCCCCTCATCTTCAGGTACTCTTTTTATCTCTTCTTTTCTTCTATATAAGGCAATAGTTCCTTTACCTTTCCCAACATAACCATAATCAGCATCTGCCATTTCTCCTGGCCCATTAACAATACATCCCATTATTGCTATATCTAGACCCGTTAAATGTGAGGTGGCGTTCCTAACTTTATCTACAACTTCTTCTAGATTGAAAAGTGTTCTACCACAACTAGGGCAACTGATGTATTCAACCATTGTTTTTCTTAATCCTAAAGATTGCAAAATTGAATAGCACACTGGTATTTCCTTTTCTGGAGCTTCTGTTAAGGAAACCCTGATGGTATCTCCTAATCCCTCTGCTAAAAGTGTTCCAATTCCAGCAGTACTTTTAATCCTTCCATAATCACCATCACCAGCTTCGGTCACTCCTAAATGTAAGGGATAGTTATATCCTTCTGAGTCAAGCCTATCTGCAATCATTCTGTAAGCAGCCATCATGACCGGAGCCCTAGAAGCTTTCATAGAAATAATTATGTTATGGAAATCAAGCTCATCACAAATTTTGACGAACTCCATTGCAGATTCTGTCATTCCTAATGGCGTATCTCCATAAGTAAAAAGCATCCTCTCAGATAGAGACCCATGATTAACTCCAATCCTTAGAGCTTTGTTTTCAGCCTTTAAAACTTCAACTAAAGGGGTAAATCTTTTAAGTATTGTTTGCTTAATTGTTTCAAATTCCTCATCTGTATATTCAGTTCTTGTAGGGTCTGATTTTTCAAAAACAAACAATCCAGGATTAATTCTTACTTTATCAACATGTTTTGCAACTTCCATTGCAATTTTCATACCATTATGGTGAACATCAGCCACCAAGGGGGTATTGATATTATTTTCTAGTAATTTTGCCTTTATATCTCCTACTGCTTTGGCATGTGCTAAGGAAGGGACAGTTAACCTTACTATTTCACACCCCACATCATGGAGTCTTTTGATAGCTAAGTAAGCATTTTCGACATCCATCGTATCTTCATTTATCATCGATTGAACTCTTACTGGATAATCACTTCCAATAGCTACATCACCCACCATTACTGTTCTAGTTATCCTTCTCTCAATATGAGTTGAATATCTTTTGGAGAGACTATTAACCTCTTTTGATTGAGTTAATGACATTAAATTCTAGATATTCAAAAAGGATTTCACTAAATTATACGGCATATAGTTTACCACTTACATTCTCTAGGTCTTTCAAAGTTAGATGGTAAGGTTTATTGATTTCTTTTGAAGGAAATCTCAACAAATAAGATGGATGAAAAATTACCATAATTTCTCTCCCATCTTTTTTAATCCATTGACCTCTTAAATTACTTATAGGATTTTTAACTTCTAAAATAGCTCTCATAGCAGTTGAACCAGTAAGTAATATAAATTTTGGATCAACTAGTTTTATTTGCTGTAATAACCAAGGTTTATGAATATTAATTTCTCTAGCAGTGGGTTTTCTATTATTTGGTGGACGACATTTAATTACATTACAAAAATAAACATCCTTCTTATAGTCAATTCCAGCTTGTATTAATAATTCGTTTAATAGCTTACCAGATTTACCTACATAAGGTTTTCCTTCTAAATCTTCCTGTGCTCCAGGTGCCTCACCAATTATTAACAAATCTGCAAATACACTTCCTCTCCCAATTACTAACCTTTTCACCGAAAATAAAACTTTAAATATTTTTATCTTAAGAACTCAAAACATGAAAATAAAATAGATTAAGAAAATGAACTAAATTAAACCATAGTGTGATAGTTTTATTTATTCTTAATTTATGGATTTGTCATTATTAAAAGTCATATTTGAAAAGTCATAAGTCAATGAGTCAAATTAATTTATCTGATCGGGCACTTTTAATTGAGCCTTCTCTTACATTGCAGATAAGCGCTAAAGCAAATCAATTATCTGCTGAAGGAGTAGATATTTGTAATTTAAGTGCAGGAGAACCTGATTTTGATGCCCCAAAAGAAGTTATAGAGGCTACAAGTAAAGCTATATTTGATGGATTCACAAAGTACGGGCCCGCAGCGGGGAATTTAAATCTCCGAAAAGCAATTGCAAATAAACTTCAAATTCAAAACGATTTAAATTATGAATTTGAAAATGTAATGGTCACAAATGGTGCTAAGCAAGCAATCTATAATCTTTTCCAAGTCTTGTTAAATACTGGAGACGAAGTTATTATTCCTTCTCCATATTGGTTAAGTTATCCCCAGATGGTTAGGTTGGCGGGTGGGAAGCCAATTTTTACAAATTCTTCTGCAGAAGATGGATTCAAAATAAATATAGAAGATTTGAAGTCTAAAATCTCTTCAAAAACTAAATTTATAATTATCAATTCTCCTAATAATCCTACTGGAAGAGTTATGTCAAAGGAAGAATTATTACAAATTGCCGATTTAGCTAGAGAAAATCCAAATATCAATATTCTTTCTGATGAGATTTACGAACTAATCCTTAAAAAAGAATTTAAACACTATAGTTTATCTTCATTAGCGAATGACTTAAAAGATAGGATTTTTATAATAAATGGGTTTGCGAAAGGATGGGCTATGACTGGCTGGAGGATAGGTTATTTAGTCGGTCCGAAAGATGTAATCAAAGCATCCTCAGCATTACAAAGTCAAAGTACAAGTAATGTTTGCTCTTTTGTTCAAAAAGGTGCTTTAGAGGCTTTAAAAATTAATAATGAGTTTTTCTCAATGATAAATAGCCATTATGATCAAAGAAGAAGACTTCTCTATGAGGGCCTTAATAATATAAATGGGATTTATATTGAAGAACCAAACGGAGCATTTTACGCATTTCCAAAATTACCCAACTCCTCAATTACTTCTGTTGATTTCTGCAATAAAGCTCTTCAAGATTACGGATTAGTTGTTGTACCTGGAAAAGCTTTTGGAGCTGATCAATGTATAAGAATATCTTGTGCAGCTTCAGAAATTAAAATAAAAGATGGACTACAGAGGATTAAAAAAGCAATCTCTGAATACTATTAATTTAACTAAGTTGTGTTTAATTTAAAGTATTTCCTACTAAGTTCATCTCTATTATTTTCTGTTTTTTCATCACCTGTATTTTCAAATCCCAAAGTTTTAAAAGTTGGAGCAATACCTGATCAAAACCAAGATGTTTTGGACAAAAGATTTAATTTATTTTCAAAAGAATTATCCAAACAACTTGATGTAGAAGTTAAATACATTCCTGTTATTAATTATGTTGCAGCAGTAACTGGATTTAGAACTAAAGATTTAGATTTAGTTTGGTTTGGAGGTTTATCAGGAGTTCAAGCAAGATTACAAACACCTAATTCAATTGTCATAGCTCAAAGAGATATCGATAAGGAATTTAAAAGTGTTTTTATAGTAAACAAAAATTTAGAACTTAACTCAATTTCAAACATTAAAGGACTTAAAAAACTAAAGAATTTAAGATTTACTTTTGGCTCTGAAAACTCAACTTCTGGAAGATTAATGCCAGAATATTTTTTAAATCAAGCAGGAGTAGAAATTAAACATTTTAAAGGGAAAAAAGCAGGTTTTAGTGGGAGTCATGATGCCACTATAGCTTTAGTTAATAGTGGGGCATTTGATGCTGGAGCTTTAAATAAACAGGTTTGGGAAAACAATCTTAAAAATAATCCCAAAAGAACAAGTAATTTAGAGTTATTCTGGATCACACCAGAATATGTTGACTATCATTGGGTAGCTCAAGGTGATCTTGAAAATAGATTCGGGGAAGGGTTTACAAAAGAACTTAAATCAGTAATTCTAAATTTAGATATAAATCAAAAATCACATAAACAGATATTAGATATGTTCAATGCAAAAAGATTTATAAAGGCAGAATCAAAACAATATAAAAATATAGAGGAAATCGGGAGAAAATTAAATAAAATTAGATGAATAATACTGTCTTAGAATTAGAAAATATATCTTATAAATACAAAAATGATCTGATCCTAAATAAAATAAATTTAAAAATAAATTCTGGGGAAAAAATTGCACTTTTAGGTAAAAGCGGTTCAGGAAAAACTACACTTATATCAGTACTTAATGGCACTATAAAGCCAACTCAAGGTAAGGTTAAAATATTCAATGAAAGTTTCGAGGAATTAGATAGAAAGCAGAAAAGTAAAATAACAACTATATGGCAAGATTTAAGATTAATAGAAGATCTCTCTGCAGAACAAAATGTTAATTGTGGACTACTAGCGGAAAACAATTTTTATTTCGCTTTAAAAAATTTACTAAATATAAGTTCTTTTAAGAAGGCGCATAAATATATGAAATTATGTAGACTTCATAACTCTATTTACGACAAAAAAATCAGAAAACTATCTGGGGGGCAAAAACAAAGGGTGGCTATAGCTAGATCATTAATTCAAGAATCAAATATATTACTTGCAGATGAGCCTTTTAATAATCTAGATCCCAAATTGATAACAACAATTAAAAACCTTCTGCTAGAAAATGTAGATAAAAATAAAACAAAAAAATCACCAAAGACGGCATTAGTTGCATTACATAGATTAGATTTGCTGAACGATTTCGATAAAGTTATTGGAATAAGGGATGGTAAAATTTTTTTCAATATCAAAAGAAATAACTTAAAGAAGATTCATTTAGAGAAAATATATTAATTAGTTGAACAAATTAAAATTAAACTATACCTCATTATCTTTTCTTCCAATTTTGGTATGCATACCTCTAGGGTATCAATTAATAAACAATATTCATTTTGGAGGATTTAAATTATTCCAAGAATTCTTAATTTCTGCATTTAATCCCAAGATCGATAATGAAATTATTATTACCGTAATTAAGCGATTAAATGAAACTATTTTAATTGGTTTTTTTAGTTGGTTAGTAAGTATTATTTTTGGAGCAATTTTTGGCATAATTTCCTCAAATATTTTTTATAAAATCTTTAATATTCCATATTTTTTCTACCACATAATAAGATTTTTTCTAACAATAATTAGATCTATACACGAAGTGGTTTGGGGAATACTATTAATGCAAATATATGGAATAAATTTTTCGATAGGAATAATAGCTTTATGTATACCTTATATTGCTGTAAATTCAAAAGTATTTGCTGAACAATTAGAAACTATTGACTACAAAAGTTTTGAATCTATAAATCAAATAAATGCACCTAAATTTTCTTCTTTACTAACTTTAATATGGAATCCAATAATAAATACATTTAGAAACTTTGGTTTATATCGATTAGAGTGTTCAATAAGAAGTACGGTGATTCTAGGACTTTTTGGAATTGGAGGAATAGGTACCAGTATTTTTTTATCTTTCCAAACTTTGAATTTTAGAGAGTTATGGACTTATTTATGGTCCTTAGCAATTTTGATAATTCTTTCTGGATTAATATTCAAAAAAATAAAATTTAACACTACTAATAAAATCCTATCTATTTTTTTTATTTCAGTTTTTTTCATAACAATTTTATTTTCTTTTTCATATTTTTTTTATTTTATTTTTAACAATAATTTTGAAAATTTTAATTCCGTTAGTTCTCTATTTAAATCAAACTCTGATTTAGGATTATTTGATTTCTTAAAACTTATTTTAGAAACAATAATTTTAAGTCTTTTATCAACAGGAATCGCAATTAGTTTACCTCCATTAGTAATAGGAATTTTTAACAACAATACTTCTAAAATTTTTATAAAAATTTTTGCATTATTATTACGTTTAATACCTACCCCTGTAATACTTCTAACGCTATTAACTTTTAATAATCCCTCTGTATCTTTAGCAGCTTTAACATTAGGTCTCCACAACGCTGGTATTACTAGCAAATTACTTTTTACAAATCTAGATAGCCAAGACAAGAGAAATTATATTGCAATGAAATCTCTAGGAATCTCAAAAAAGACTGGTTGGCTATTAGGTTTATTTTCTCAACAAGCAAAAAGTTACTTAGCATATTGCGCTTATAGATCTGACATTATTATTAGAGAAACTGCAATTGTTGGGGTTATTGGAAGTGTTGGTCTAGGTTGGCAATTGCAAGAATCACTAAGTTCCTTCGCATGGCAAGAAGTTACATTAGTTTTGATAGCTTATAGCTCCATCGCAATAGTTGGCGAATTAATAAATGGTAAAATCAAAAATAGTTTAGCTTGATTTGTAAGAATAATTTGTTAAATCAAGTAATTATTTTTTTCCGGTTTTAGTGATTAGTTTACCAAAACAGCTAGTTGTAATTGGAGATAGTTCAGTTTATGGATGGGGAGATAATGAGGGTGGTGGATGGTGTGAGAGGCTTAGAAAAGATTGGTGCAATAACCACAATGGGCCAGTTATTTATCAACTTGGCGTTAGGGGGGATGGGATAGAAAAAGTTTCATCTAGATGGGAAAAAGAATGGTCATCTAGAGGAGAAACGAGAAGAAATAAACCTAAAGCAATACTACTAAATGTAGGTCTTAACGACACAGCAGCAATTGGTCAGAAAAATGGAAGACATCAATTAGATATAGATGGATTTGAATATGGATTAGAGAGGCTAATTAATGAAATGAACTCTCAAACAAATGTATTTGTTATTGGTCTTACACCAGTTGATGAAAGCAAAATGCCGTTCGCAGGATGTCTATGGTACTCAAATGATTTTTGTAATTCTTATGAAAGGAGAATGGAGGAAGTATGCCTAAATCAGAATGTCGCATTTCTTCCTACTTTTAGAGAAATGTATTCTGATAAAAGGAGTAAAAATTGGATTACGCATGATGGAATTCATCTAAATTCCGAAGGTCATTTCTGGCTTTTCCAAAGACTTAAAAGCTGGGAAATTCTTACAAAATGGAAGGAATCCTAGGTTTTTCCAGATATTATTAATTTAAAAAATATGAATATAAAATAAGAGCAAAGATAGCAAAAACAGAAGCAATACTTGTCTGAATAGCATTTACCAATTCATTACTTAATTTATATTTGTTTTGAAATTTAGCACCAATAATACTTTCAGAAAGTGTTGCCAAGAATCCAGAAACTATAACAACTATAAAATGATATTTTGTAGAAATAATTGATAGACGAAGCATTATAAAAGCCATAAATATTGATCCCAAAAAACTAGCTAATGTTCCTTCTATACTTATTCCTCCTTCAGTTCCTCTATCAACCTTTTTAAGTGAAGTAATTAAGTATGTGTCTTTACCAAATCTTTTTCCAATTTCGCTACCAAAAGTATCCGCCAACTTTGCAGCAAAACTTGCAGCAAAACCTACTTTAAACATCACTACATTGGCAGCATTAAATTTGGTCATAATGGCAAGAAATAATCCTGTAGCTGCAGAGCCCCATACATTCTCAGGACCTCTCCTCCCGTCTCTTTTTTCAGCAATTCCTTGTGCTTTTTTAAATTTAAAACCTATTTTGGTAACGAGAGATCCAAATAATAAATAAATTACAACTGACATCCATCCCTGCCAAGACAAACATCCCCACAAAATTGTGCCTAAGATGCCTGCACTTACCCAACCACTTTTCGTCATCAAAGGTATCTTGCAAAATATATAAATCAAAATGAAATTAATAATAAAACCTATAAAAAATTGATTTCTAATTAAATCCATATTTATCTAATTCTTTAATTTCAAATCAATTCTCCACTGATTTAGAATTGATGATGCGTTAATACTAGCCGTTGAAGTTCTCAAGATAGTGTCGGAAAGGTTAACAAAGGTAATATTATTTTTTTTAAAAAAATCAATTTCTTTAGCGGACCAACCTCCTTCAGGACCAATTACATTCCAAAAAATACCTCCTTTTTCATTTCTAAATTCTTGTTGTTTTCTTAACCATTGATTTAAGTCATATAGTGTTTCTTCTCTAGTTATAGAAATTGAAACTCTTTCTTGATTATCTCTACTTTTTAGCCATTCAATAATATCCATTGCATTTAAAATAGATGGTTTCCATAATCTCTCACTTTGCTCAACAGCTTCATTGATAATTAAATTCCATCTCAAAAGTTTTCTAGAAAAATTTAAATTTTTGTTTACCTGTCTTTCTGAAAATAATGGCTGTATATAATCAATTCCTATTTCAGTAGACATTTTTAAAATATCCTCAAAACCACTTTTTGGTATAACAACAGCTATTCCTAATAAGTGAATTTCTTGTTCTTGAAATAAGTAAGGTTTTTTTGATTTAATTATTTCTAAGCAATCATTTTTAACTTTTATAGCTTTCCATAATGAACCCTCTCCGTTCGCTATAAATATTTTTTTACCATTTTTTATCCTCATTACTTTATTTATATAATGAGCCTCTTCTTTAGAAAGTTCTAAATTATTGTTCTTAATATTTTCAATTCTTTCATGGGAAACAATTAATCTTGTTAAGTCTTCCATCTAAAACACTTAATCTTTGAAAACTAAATCTTCATGTTCTTCAACTGACCAATCATTATTTTCACCCCCAATAATTAACTCTTCAATTTTTACATAATTATTTGATATTTCATTCAAAGAATTAATTAATATATCTATTGAAATGGAGTCTGAAGTTCCAAAATCAACCCAACATCTTCCCCAAAGATTTTGATATTCCATAATTCCTAAATTATGCATTAAGGCTGGAAGAGATGCATTTTTTTGGTCATTATCATAGGACATCCAACTTAGATCGGAACCCTCTTCATGAGTTTGCAAATTTTCAGAATTAAATCCACCTAACCTCCCTAAAACGTACCAACTATCAAAAACACCATCTAAATAATTTTTTTCGTCTTGAGTTGGTGATTCTGAAAACCTGATCCATATCCAACAATTAAAAGGATCAACTTCCCTAAAAATAATATTCATATTGACTAATATCTTTTTAGATCTAAAGCTATTATAAGTAAGTTATTACTAGATTCAAATTCATAACTATAACTTAATTAATAATGCTTGATTTAAAAGAAATATCTTATCAACCCCAAACTGGTGAAAGAAAAATAATAGACAATTTAAATTTAAAAGTTCATGAAAATGAAATCATTTTAATTTGCGGCAATAGTGGTTCTGGGAAAACAACACTTCTCGAAATAATAAGCGGATTAACAAATCCGCAAAAGGGAAAAATTACTTGGAAGAATAAAATTTTGTCTTCTAGACAAAGAAGATGGCTTTGTGGAGTAGTATTCCAATTTCCTGAAAGATACTTTATAGGTACAACCATTGGTAAAGAATTAAAAATAGGCCATAAATCTTTAAGAGAAAAAAATATAGAAATAGTTTTAAATAAAGTTGGTTTGAAAAAAATTAATCTGACTCAACCACCAGAACAGCTAAGTGGTGGACAACAAAGGCGGTTAGCTGTAGCAGTTCAACTACTTAGAAACCCCTCAATTCTATTACTTGATGAACCAACTGCTGGATTAGACTATTCAATGAGAAATGATGTGAAGAATTTAATTCTTGATTTAAAAAATAAAAATACAATTATTATTGTTACTCATGAACCTGCCTTATTTGAGGGAATTCCTTCTAGGATATTATTCTTGGAAAAAGGGAAAATCAAAAGTTTTATGAAAGAAACTCATGCAGGATAGGATAGTTCGGGCTACTGCAGCCAATGGAGGAATAAGACTAGTTGCGGTCTTAACAACAGAATCTTCTTTAGAAGCAAAAAAAAGACACGGTCTTTCTTACTTAACCACCTGTATCTTAGGCAGAGCATTTAGTGCTTCACTGCTTTTAGCAAGTTCAATGAAGATAATGCATGGGAGAGTGACTTTAAGAGTTAGATCTGATGGACCGCTTAAGGGATTGCTAGTAGATGCAGGAAGAGACGGGAAAGTTAGGGGTTATGTAGGGAATCCTAATTTAGAATTAGATCTAATCAAAATAAAAAATAATAAATATTCTTTTGACTTTACAAAAGCAATGGGAACAGGATATTTAAATGTAATTAGAGATAGCGGAATTGGAGAGCCCTTTACAAGTACTGTTGAATTAGTAAACGGGAATATTGCCGAAGACTTAGCTTCATATTTATATCATTCAGAGCAAACGCCCTCTGCTGTATTTATTGGGGAAAAAATTCAAAATAAAAGTGTTATTTGTACTGGTGGCTTATTAGCTCAAGTTCTACCTAAAAAAGATACTGACCCTTTACTAGTCTCACTACTTGAAGAAAGATGTAAAGAAATTAATTCTTTCAGCGAAGACCTATTTAAGTCAAAAGATAATCTTCTTTCGTTAATTAGAAATATATTCCCCGATATTGACGATAAATCAATCTCTGAAAAAGCTCGCTCCCAAGAAGTTAGTTTTAAATGCAAGTGTTCCAAACAAAGAAGTTTAAATGCGATGAGAATGCTTGATAAGAGCGAGTTGGAGGACATCCTTAAGAAAGATGGCAAAGCAGAGTTGATTTGTGAATTTTGTAAGAATAAATATCTTATAAATTTTGAAGAAATTAAATCGATGATAGAAAATCAATCATAAAAAAATTACGCCTAGCCATAAAATGACCATGGCTGGAATACTTTGAATTTTTTGTATTGATAAAGCATTATTTGATATTTCTTGAATAAAAGAATTATTTTCAAGTAATCCCCCGAATATTAATCCTATTGAAAGAAATGTAACACTCCAACCTAGAGAACCTATGAATTTTTTTCCTGATTTAATTTGAGTATAGGTAAGTATTAGTGTTGAGATAGAGAGTAAAAGTCTATTGTTGGAGTCTGGACTAATAAATAACAAAATTAAAAATAATAGCCCCACAGATATTTTTATTGAAAGATTATCAAATGAGGGGGTGGTTATTTTTGGCAAACTATACTGACTTGAATTCTTAGAGTTATTATTTAAATTTTTTATCTTAGAAAGCAGTGGAAAATTATTATTGGTAAATTGATTAATTTGTTTTTCTTTTTTTGAGGCACTCACAGCTTCATAGCTTACATTTCCTGATTGCCTGGCTTTCAAACTCCCCATGAGTAATTGATCAAAGGAAGATTCTATTTTTGCTTTTAAAATTAAATCTTCACCAGCCTCTTTAACTTTTATATCTCTAGCCTTCTGAATTTCCTCAAAAGCAGCACCTTCTTTTACACCTAAAATTTCATAAGGTGATTTTTCGTTATTGTTTTTACTACTGTTTGAATCCAAAATTTTTTACCAATACTAACAGATTAACTAATTTTATAATTCATTAAGGCTTTATAAAACAATTGGTTCGACTCCACTAACAACGGGAGCAACTTTGTTTAAATTTAATTGATTATTATCTTCGACGAATTGATTTAAATTCCACTCATTTTTAAAAAGAACAACTGGTCTATTCCAACAATCTTTAACTATTTTACAATTGAAAATTCTTCCTAATTTTTCAATGGCTGGCCATCCATCAGAAACCCATCTAGCCAATTGATATGGCATTGATTCAAGATTTGCATCTACACCATATTCACTTTTTAACCTGTGAGTTACTACTTCCAACTGCAATTGACCAACTGCCGCAAGTATAGGGTCTCTTTTACTCTCATCAAAATCATAGAGAATCTGAACAGCACCTTCTTCACGAAGTTCATTAACACCCTTTCTAAAGTTTTTAAATGCTGAGGGATTTGGATTTCTTAGCCAACTGAATATTTCAGGGCTAAAGGATGGTATCCCTTCATACTCCAGATGAGTGCCAGTATAAAGAGTATCTCCAATAGAAAACATACCTGGATTATTCAAGCCAATAACATCTCCAGGATAGGCATCATCAACGACTTCTCTATCTTGCCCAAATATTTTTTGTGGTCTTGATAATCTGATTGTTTTCCCAGTTCTGGAATGTTTAACTGACATATCCTTTTCAAATTTTCCGCTACAAACTCTTATAAAAGCAACCCTATCTCTGTGCTTTGGATCCATATTTGCCTGAAGCTTGAAGACGAACCCACTAAACTCATCGCTTGCAGGTTCAATATCCCCTTTATTACTATTTCTTGAAGTTGGCTTTTGAGCCATTTTTAAAAAACTATCTAAAAATGGTCTTACACCAAAATTAGTCATGGCAGATCCGAAGAAAACTGGAGTTAAAGAGCCATTAAAAACTTTTTCTTTTTCAAATTTCGATCCTGCCTCATCAAGAACCTCCAATTCTTCAAGTGTATTTTCAAGTAAATCTCTCTCTACATATTTTGAAAGCTCTTTATTTTCGAGACTTAATCTTTTCTCATTCGATTGTTTTCCTCTAACGGCTTTATCAAATAAAATTACTTCCCTTGAAAATCTATCAATAACTCCTCTAAATTCCTCGCCACTCCCAATTGGCCAGTTAATAGGTAAGGTATTTAATCCAAGTTCTGATTCAATTTCATCAAGTAGAGAAAATGGCTCTCTACCTGGTCTATCCATTTTATTTATGAAAGTAAATATGGGTATTTTTCGCATCTTGCAAACTTCAAACAATTTTCTAGTTTGAGGTTCCAGGCCTTTGGCAGCATCCTCCAACATAACTGCATTATCAGCAGCTGCTAATGTTCTATAAGTATCTTCGGAGAAATCTTGGTGTCCTGGTGTATCTAAAAGATTTATTACTGATCTTTCATATTCAAATTGCAATACAGTTGATGTAATAGAAATACCTCTTTGTTTCTCAAGGTCCATCCAGTCTGACGTAGCTTTTCTCTGATTACCTCTAGCCTTAACTGCTCCTGCCTGTTGAATAGCACCTCCATATAAAAGAAGCTTCTCAGTGAGTGTCGTTTTCCCAGCATCTGGATGTGAAATAATAGCAAAATTTCTCCTTTTATTTACCGCCTCCAGAATATCTTTATTATTTAAAATTTTGGTACCTAAGCTCATCTATCTAATATAAAGGGCTTTCTCTTAGTTCTTAAACATTACCATAAACTATTAAATATTTATCACCGTCTTCAAACACATCTAGAGAGGATAGATCATTCTCTAAAGTGAAACTTTTTAACTCTTTATAAGTATAAGAAGCTCTTAAAGAAGCATAATAATCATTAGTTAAAATCTCACTATATTTAGTTGAACATTGTGCTTTGAGTTCTAAAGCAGACTTTTCATCTAATGGCCTTTTTAAGTCCTTATGAAAATTTATAGTGATATCACTAGACAAACTTCTTATGGCTTTGAAAAAATCTTCAAGATAGGTAATGTGATGAATCAAACTATTACTTACAAGTAGACTAATTTTTTTATTAAGTTGAAAATTATTTGATTTAATATTTTTGATATCAGAACAGATGTAGCGCAAATTTTTTAATTTTTTTTGATTAGTAGAATTTTTTTTGTTAAATTCCGCTCTCAAAATCATCTCTTTAGAACCATCGATTCCAACAACTTCAGTATTAGGAAATCTTATTGCTAACTTCTCAGAAATATTTCCTGGACCGCACCCTAAATCAACTATTAGATCTTTTTCATTTAAAGAAATATTTTTTCTTAAAAGAAAAGAATTAATTTGATTAATTAGATCAACTTCCCCTTCAGAAAAATCAGCTTCGTCATAAGAAATAACCTGTTCTTTCTTTTCCATTAACTCAGGTTCAGGTATTCTATCCATATAATTTCTTAAACAAAGATTTCATATTAAACATAATTTTACACAAACCGTTAAATAGTGGTAAGAATAGTTGCAGACGCCATAGGTAGAGTTATTCTTCCAATACGGGTTATTTACATACTTTTTTTTCATCGTGACTGTTGCACCAAATAAAGCTTCTTCTGAGAGCAATTCCAATAATCTTAAAAAAGATGATTTTCCAACCACTGCTCCAGCTGCTTATCCTGTTTTTTTTAGATCTTACAGTAGGAAAACTTCCTCTGGTAAAAGAGAGAACTGGAGCGAAGTAGGTGAAAGAAATTTATCAGGCTTAAAAAAATTAGGAAAACTTTCTGATGAAGAATTGATCCTAATGAGAGAGATGCAAAGCAACCAAAAAGCCCAACCTTCAGGGAGATGGTTATGGATTGGAGGAACTCCCTGGATTAATAAAAACCAAAATTTCTCTGGGGCATACAACTGCACTTCAACAAACTTAATTGATTGGGAAGCCTTTGCTTTGATGATGGACTTAGCAATGATGGGATGTGGAACAGGTGCAATAATTGAGCCTCATTTTATAAATAATCTACCAACGGTAATAAACAAAATAAATATTAAATCAGTCAGTGAAGTTGGAATAACTCCTAAAGATCAAAGAGAAGAAAAATCATCATTACAAATCAAAGGAAAAGATCTTCATATCAAAGTTGGAGATAGCAGAAGAGGGTGGGTAGATAGCTATAAATATCTTCTTGAGGCATCAAGTAATGAAAGTCTTGAAAGAGAAATTGATGTTTATATTAATTTAGAAGATATTAGGCCTGCTGGAGAATCATTAAAAGGTTTTGGTGGCATGGCAAATCCTATCAAATTGAAAGATCTCTACTCTAGAGTTGCATCACTTCTTGGAAAGGCAATTGGCAGGAAATTAAGTACAGTAGAGTGTTGTTTATTAATTGATGAAGCTGCAGTAACCATAGTTGCCGGGAATATAAGAAGAAGTGCAGGAATGAGACAATTTGCTTCAGATGACAAGGAAGCCGCATCAGCAAAAGAAAATTTATGGAGTCAAGATGAGAAGGGTAACTGGAGAATAGATCCTGAAAAAGATGCCCTCAGAATGGCTAATCATACTAGGGTTTACCATACAAAACCCACTTACCAAACTGTTTTGGATGCAGTAACAAAACAATTCCATTCAGGTGAGGGAGCCATTCAATTTGCACCAGAAGCAATCGCAAGGTCAAATGCAGATATTCTAAAAGATGATGAATTGAGAAAGGAATTTATTGAAATCTACTCAGAACAAGGCAAGGATGAAGCGAGAAATTGGATAAATAGTAGTTATGGTCCTTTTTCAGAAGAAGAGTTAGACCACAGGATGAGCCGATATGGACTTAACCCTTGTGGGGAGATCTTGGGAAATGATTTCCATTGCAATTTGGCTGAAGTTCATTTAAATCAGATTGATCCAGGAAATTTTGAAGAGCAAAAAAAAGCTTTTAAAGCAGCCGCTCTTTCTGTAGCATGCTTACTTAATCATGAATTTGAAGTTGAGCGTTACAGAAAAAGTAGGGAATATGATCCTATTGTAGGAGTAAGTTTCACTGGATTATTTGATTTTTGTGTCCATGCCTTTGGGACGCCATGGTTGAAATGGTGGGAAGCAGGAAGGCCAAATAGCGAAGAAGGGAAAGCCTTCAAAGAAAAGGAAGCTAAATTCTTAGATTCTTGGAGAAAAATAGTAAAAGAAACTGTATGGGAATATTGCGATAAACATAATTTAAGAAGGCCAAACCGTTGTACAACAGTTCAGCCAGCTGGAACTAAAAGTCTTTTAACTGGGGCAGCTCCAGGATGGCATCCTCCAAAAGCTCAAAGATTCATAAGAAGAATAACTTTCAGGAAAAATGATCCAATTGCTTTAGCTTGTATGGATTATGGTTATTCAGTTGTTCCATCTCAATCTGACAAAGATGAAAATGGCTGCTTGCTTGATAATCCATTTGATCCAAGATGTACTGAATGGTTAGTTGAAATCCCAACAGAAGTAAGCTGGGCGAATATAGATGGTGCAGACCAGATAGACATCAATAATTTCTCGGCGTTAGCTCAATTCGATTTTTACATGCAAGTACAAAAATTTTATACAGAGCATAATACTTCTGCAACCGTAGAATTTAGAGAAAATGAAATAGAGGATCTAGCTAAGGCTATTCATAATGCAATAGAAAATAATGAAGGATATATTTCAGCGGCATTGCTAGCTCGATTTAGTGCTAACGCTACTTTCCCTAGATTACCCTTTGAACCAATAAGTAAAGAGGAATATATATCATTACAAAATAAAGTAATAGAAAGGAAAGTTAATAACGATTTCTTTGATGCTCTTAATAAATATGATGTTGGAGAACTAAGTGAAGCAGGACCAGCAGGTTGTGATTCAGATAAGTGCTTACTTCCTCTGGCTAAACCAAAAGATTAAATTTTGAATTATTTGTAAATAAAAGATATAAATTAGTTTTTAAAAATTTAATTTATGGCTACCTCTTTAATAGGGACATAAATTATTTATGACATTAAGCTTAAATATTGGGAACTTATTTAATGACTCCACTAGTCATGCATTAGTGGATGAGCTAAGAAAAAGAACATCAAAAGAGGATATCTTAGATTTCGAGGAAAAATTTAACTCCAAAAAACGAAAAAAATCTACATGTTTATATATGTAGATTTTTAAAAAATAGATCAATATCCAGAGGGCTAGCCTCTAGATGGTTAATAACCATAATTGAAAACAAAGAATCAAAAATTGATGCTTTGCAAAAATTAAAAAATTAGGTCAACCCTGATAGTTTCCATAGAGCAATCCCAAAAATTGAGAATCCCATAATAAAAGTAAAAGCCAGAGCATTTACCAACTGAACCTTATCATTCATTCTGTTTGCGAATGGTAGCAATTGAGCAAATAATGGAGTCTCTTCAACTATTGCAGATTTTTTTACTGTAGGTTTTTTGCTTCTAGAAAACATAAAACAAAATTTATAATCTTAAGAATTTTACATTTAAAAGTTCATTAATTAAAAAATACTTCTCAAAAACGAACAAAATGTAACCTGCAAGTAATTCCATCTAATAATGTGGTCTCTTGAAACTGGATATATGAGGGTGAAATATAATAACCGCTTTCATTATATTGAGGTCCATATCTTATAAGAGAAAAAGGTTTTTTTTCGTTATTTGAGCTAGCTCTCAATGAATAGACAATTGGACATTCAACTTGATTTAAATTAAATTGATCTCCCTTTGGATCGTAATCGCTTTTGACTAAAGCTTGATCTGGAAGATTTATACCAAAAAGAAATTGGCTATCACTTGGGAAAGTACAGTTTTGATTAAATTGCAGAATTTCTGTTTCATTATCAATTATTCTTTTGCTTGCCTTGACCTCATCTAAAATAAAATCCAAGGTGTCGTTAATTCTTCCATTCAACCCCATTTGAGTCTCGTCTATTTTGTTCCCTTTTAATGCAATTTGTAATAATGAAAACCCTACACCTATTGCTGTAACAGAAATCGCACCTGCTATTATCAGCTCAATTATAGAAAATCCATCTTTTTTGGGGCATTTTATTATTCATCATTTAAATAAATTCGCATTTGTCTTTTGTGAGAATATTATTGCTATCTTTTTGACTTACTTCCATATTATTTGTAATCCAATCATCCTCAACAAATTTTCCTTTTACAATGTGACCTGTTGGAGATTGTATAACAAGACAATTCAGCATTTTTACTCCTGAATTATAGTATTTAGATCCAATTACAATGACAATTGATTCGTCGGAACTGATTCTTCCATTTGGCGTAATTAAAAATTCTTTATTTACAACTTGAAAAATAGAATTATTTAATGCTGGAGCCATATTATTTATCGTGGTATTACGATCAGTACATGTTACTTCGTAGCCATAGTATTTTTTATCATTAAAAACTCCATTAGCACCTATTCTGTTTATATCAATCGAGCAACTCGATCCCCACCTCCTAGCATCTAGCTTGATAACGCGAAAATATTCTTTTAACTCTCTTGTGTAAGAATTTACTTTTTCAGTCCTAATCCAATTAAGAAAACTTGGGAATATTGCTCCGGATAAAACACTCATCATTCCAACTGTAATTATTAATTCTACGAGAGTAAAACCTGAATTATCATTTTTTATCTTTTGTATGAAAAATTTTAGATTCATTTTTAAATCATTTGTTTGCACCAACTATGTGCTTCGGCAGTTAAATCAATACTTAACCAATGTTTATTTTCTAATCCCCATTCAACCCTATAGTTTAGAGTCCCAATGGAATTATTTAGTAATTCATTATCTATAGGGGAAGATATTGAAAGTTCTCTAGTTATTAAAACTTTATTTCCAGTAAATACTTTACTTCTCTCTTCTCCTGGACGCCAAGATTGAATCATTTGCCCTGATGTATTTGATTGAGTATTCCAACTGGGCAAATTAATTATATTTGATGCTATATCATCACATTCAAATTCCGAGAATTCATATTTACCATCATTTTGATTATAAAATAAACTCCATAAGTCTAATTTTAGCCTTTCTATATCTCTTTCAATTTCTTTATTGACTGAGCGAATAAGATTTGAAGAATGAACTGTTCCTAGCCTTAAAGAAGAAAAATATACTCCATAAGTAATTATTCCAGAGAGTAAGGTTATACTTAAAATTGCATCCACAAGTCCGAATCCATAATCATATAATCTACTATTTCGACAAAAAACTAATTTTGGATTCTCTTTTTTCTTCATTTAATTATTTTTTAAAGTCTCTTAAGGTATCCCATAAAATAATTGATTTACCTCTGTAGTATTTTATTCCCCAATTAAAATTAGTACCATGCCATGAAACTAATTTATCTATGAAGTCTTTTGAGAATTCCCAATTTTTTTCTCCGCTGCCATCAAAGCAAAGATTCTTTACCCAAACCGCCCCGGAAAAATTTCTCTCAAAGTTTTCATTAGTTTCTTTTACCTCGATATCAAATGCATTTAACCAACTATTTGCAAACGAGTTTTCATCTAAATTGTTTCCAAGATTTATATCATTAAAATTATTTTTAGGATCTAGTATCGCAAATGCTCTTGGATAAGAATATTGAAGATTTGAATTGTTCAAACGATTAATATTTAATATCTGGAAACTTCTTAAGTGGTAATTTGAGGTTGCATTATCAAAAATTAAAAATACATTATTAGTTGCAGTATTAAATAATGTGCCTGTCGGAATATTCATAACTTTTTTACCTATTCCAACTATTTCTAGATTATTCCCATTTCTTTGATTCCCTCCATATGGAATAAGTGTTAAATCAGAATCTAATATTAAATTCGTAATGTTACCTTCAATGGAATCTTCTTTCGTACTTGAAATATAACCATAAGAACCCCTTGAGGTAACTATCATACTTGAATTATTATTCTGAACCCATGCAGTTTTTTGTTTAGCAGAAATAAAAGTTGTTTTTGGTCCATAAATAAATGCTCCAAATTTCTGATTGAAGTTTTCTCCTGTTTTATCAATTAAAAAGCTATGTCCAGGCAATCTATCATTGTCTATTGGATAACCAATATTAGTGTAAATATGATTATTCTTTAGAGTTATTCCGCCTTCATTACTATCTCTATTGCATACAAGTTTATTTATTTTAGAGTTGCTTTTTTGCTTAAATAATATTGTTAAATTTTCTGGCTTTCCCGTCCCACATGATTCCGATCCATTTTTATGACAAAAAATGCCTCCATTACTGATATCGATATCACCCATAATTTCCAGAATTATTTTAGATGTATCGGTTGTAGATACTTCGAATTTTGATCCTGGCCCTTTAGCAAAAAGTGAATATATTCTGAATGTTTTTTGAGATGAATTTCCAGCACTTAATTTACAACTTGAATTGTTTTCTTCATATCTGTTTTGGGTACATATTAATGTCCCAATATCAATCACGTTTTTTTAATCTAGGTTGTTTTGGTAAATTTAATGGTTGAATCCAAATTCCTCCATTACCGCTAGCTGGTAATATTGCATTTTCAGCGATTGCCAATTCCTGAAAATCTTGACATTCATTATTATTATCAATATTCATTCTCCAAATAATTGAACCTTTCGCCTCATTAAAAGGAGTAATATTAAGATTTCCTATAAAAAGAGAATCTGTTTTATCGGAATTATTTTCACCTGCCGAAAAAAATCCAAATCCTGTTTCTGAAGTTTCGCTGTTAACTTGAATGTTTACTCTTAATTTGTTCGATCCGGAAATAATATTAGTATCTTTCGGGATTGATAAACCTTCTATTAAAACAGAGTTAATACCGGAGTCTTCTGTTCCTATATATTTAGTAGAAATTAAATCGAATGCCTGATCGAAGTCTCTTTTTGAGTTAGGGAGTGTGTTTCCAATATAATTTGAATTTCTAAAAAGGTCTTCTACTATTTGCTTTTCATTCGCCCACGAATAATTTTCACTTGGAATGCAGACAGGAGCTTTTTGTCTACCATTACAGTTCTCCTCATCATCACACCAACTATCATCAGCCCAATATTGATTAGTTGGATTAGAAATATTTAGAGATTCACATTCTGAAGCTTTTTCTGAACAATTATCTACCAACCAGAAATAATTAAATAATCGCCCTTCAGAATTATCGTTAAATAAAGCTCTGAGTTTGGTAATGCCAGAATAAGATGAGGCCTTGGCTAGTAGTTCTTGTCTTGTTATTTTTGAGCCAGTCAAACTTAATATAGATGCAGCCATTAATCCACTAACACCAACTGCTATTCCAATACCTAATATTAGTATCTGAGGTATTGCAAAACCTTTATTATTTTTTCCAGATCTATTGCTTGATACTTTCTTTGAAAAAAGCATTTTCAAATTAGTGAGTACAAAATAAAAAATATATTAATATCACTTAAATTAAAGTTTATTAACGATAATCAACACTCTGCATCTTCCCAGTTTTCAAGTACTCCTCTATCAACTGCTTTTGCAGTTTTTTCGTAAACTTTTGAAGTGGCATCAACAGGGTTGTAACATCCAGTAACTGCGCTGCCATTATCAGCATAAGCACCACCATTTGGTTGTGCTCTTACCTGAAAAACTGTATCGCCATTAACTTCTTCAGTTTGAAATTCAATAAGATAATTTCCTGATGTTGAATAAAAAGATTCCGCGTCATCTGGAACGCCTACTGGGTCGGTTCCTTTACAAACTTTTCCACCCTCAGTTTCCATATTAGTTTGGTCACACATTTGGAACCTAGCGTACTCTTCTATTTCCCCTGCAGTAGTTGGTAAATCCCCATATTCTGTCTGAAATGCTGTGGCAGCTTTAACTAGAGCAGATACTATGCCTGTTGCTTCTTTTTGTTTCGCTTTATCGGCCGCAGTCATAAATTGAGGGATTGCGATTGATGAAAGAATTCCAATCATCATCACAACGACAATTAGTTCGACAAGTGTAAAACCTTCTTCATCTTTCAATTCTCTTAATGAGGATAGGTTCTTGATTTTTTCAAACCTGATTTTTGGAGAAAGAGCTCTAACAAGAAAAGATTTAACCATTCTTAAAAAAAATTTATCTAATATTAATATTAGTTATTATTTGAAAACATGACAATAATGTAATTAATAATTGCCTAATAAATTTTTTTGATTAAGGATTTTCAAGAAGTATTAGGAATTAATTTATGATGAATTTATTAATTATTTATAAATTAAGTTTTTTACAATAATGACAATTAAAATTCAAATTATAAAAAACTTACAATTCAAAAATGTGCAACTGAATAATATACAAAAAATATTTTTTTTTTTGAAAAAATTAATAACTTATAAACAACTTGGTTATTCACTAAATGAACTAATCGTTGTTATTTCCATTATTGGTATCCTTGCAAGTATATTAATTCCTAACTTTCAACCTGCAATAGAGTTCATAGAAGTTTTGATTGCAGAAAAGCATCTTTTGAAAGCAGTTAAGGAGTGTCAATTAGGATTAATTAATTATGATGTTAGTCCTCAATATACATTGCCTTTAAATGAAGTTAATTTAGGGATTTTAAAAAAAAACAAATTTACTTTTTCACATACTGGAATCGGTGGAGATTGTTCTCCTGAATTCGGAGGTAATCAACTTAAAGTTTCAAGAATTAATATCAATTCTGAAAAAATAATTTATTCTTTAATCATTAATGTCAAAACTGGCGAGAAATCATCAGAAGGTTCCTTGCCTGATTGGCTCGATTGGTGGGACGGTAAATCATCAAATTTGATTCCTAATGACGATATTCTTTTAGATTAATTTTTAAACATCAAAAATTTGTGTTTTTTAATTAATTTTTTGAAAAATTTTTCTTAACTTTTATCTTATCCAGGGTGGAATAGGCCCAGAATCGACTTCATCCTCATTAAGTTCAGAAGGAGAGATTTTGTCTTTGGATTTTTGGGTTTGATTTATTAAATTAATCTCCTCAATTTTTTTAGTGATATTTACTTGATTTAATGAATTATCACTATTTGTTTGTTGCGTTGATTCGATACTATTAATGACATTAGGGTTTAAATTGGACTCATTACTATTAGAAGATTTAGAGAGAGATGGAGAGGAAGAAGTCGATTTTGGA
>CACHDC010000007.1 GCA_902578445.1 uncultured Synechococcaceae cyanobacterium | reverse complement strand
TTATTCAAAAGTGGTGCTTTAGATAGAGTAAGAGAATTGATTGCTTCTGAAAGTATTAGAACGCCAAGGAAATTAATTTCTTTAATCGCTTTTTTGATTGCTCCAATATCTGGAATTGTCCCTAATACTCCAGTAGTAGCATCTCTGTTACCTTTGATTGAAGGTTGGTGCGAGCGCAGAAATATATCGCCATCAAAAGTTTTATTACCTCTTTCTTTTGCGACTTTACTAGGTGGAACTCTGACATTATTAGGTAGCTCAGTAAATCTTCTTGTAAGCGATATTAGTCAACAATTAGGTTATGGCGCTTTGGAATTATTTAGTCTTACTTCAATTGGAATTCCTGTGTGGCTTATAGGTACAACCTATATGATCCTAGTTTCTGACATACTGTTGCCAGATAGAGGGAGAGATAAGGAGTTTATTAAAAATGGGGATATGAATATATATTTTACTGAAGTTACTATTCCCTCCACTTCAGAATTAGTTGGGCAATCTGTCAGGAATAGTAGATTGCAAAGAAGATTTGACGTTGATGTTCTCGAATTGCAACGAAATGGAAAAGTTATTCTTCCACCATTGGCTGATATAAAGATTGAGCCTGATGATAGATTAATAATCCGCGTTACAAGGGCTGACTTATTTAGGTTGCAGCAGGAACATACCATTCTGTTGGGAGAAAATAAAACATCTCTAGACGGAGCTAATATTTTCTCAGATGAAGAAGGCACTAAAACGTTTGAAGCTCTTTTACCAGCTGGCTCAACTCTGGCTGGTGCAAGTTTGAGAGAATTAAGATTTAGGCAGCGTCATAACGCAACAGTTTTGGCACTAAGAAGAGGTCAACAAACTGTTCAGGAGAGATTAGGCCAAGCTGTTTTAAGGGCTGGAGATGTTTTATTATTGCAAGCGCCGTTAGACTCAATTAGAGGTTTGCAAGCCAGTAATGATTTGCTTGTTTTAGATCAATTCGAAGAGGATTTACCCGTCTTGATAAAAAAACCTATATCGATTGCAATTGCAATAGGGATGGTTGTTTTACCTTCTGTTACTAATATTCCATTAGTAGGTTCAGTTCTTTTAGCAGTTATTGCAATGGTTGCTTTTGGATGTTTAAGACCTGCAGAGATACAAAAATCAATTAGGTTAGACGTTATTTTATTGCTTGGTTCCTTATCGTGTTTTAGTGTTGCTATGCAGGTAACAGGATTAGCAGATTTAATTGCGTTCAATCTTAATTTTGCTCTCGATGGGTTGCCTTTGTATTTTGCACTTGTTGTAATTTTTGTATCGACCGTTATTCTTACTCAATTTATCAGTAATGCTGCTTCGGTTGCTTTGATTTTGCCCGTTGCTATTGAATTTGCAAATGTTTTAGGGATTTCACCTAAGGCTCTAATAATGCTTATTTTATTTGGAGCAAGTCAATCTTTCTTGACTCCAATGGGATATCAAACAAATTTAATGGTTTATGGCCCTGGAAGATATAGATTTTTTGATATCGCAAAATACGGAGCTGGATTAACGCTTATAATGTCTCTCATAGTGCCTGCATTGATAATTTTAAATTTCAGATAAATAACGTGAAATTCACAAGTAATGTTTACAGGTTAAAAGATGCTTACAGAAAACTATCTGTACCTCAATTTACTATTGTTACAGGTTTGGTTATTATTTTTTTTGGAACTTTAATTTTAAGTTCCCCTTTATGCTCATCTTCAAGGGTTGGTTTGTGGGAAGCATTTTTTACATCTACCTCTGCAATAACCGTTACTGGCTTGACCATAATAGATATTGGTGTTGATTTGAATTTCTTTGGCCAAGTTTTCTTGGCTTTCATGCTTTTATCAGGTGGTCTTGGATTAATGGCTATTACCACTTTTTTACAAGGTTTCGTTGTAAAGGGGACAAAGCTAAGAACTAGATTAGATAAAGGAAAAACTCTCGATGAATTTGGAGTTGGAGGAATTGGTCGAACTTTTCAAAGTATTGCTATAACTGCAACTTGTATCATATCTTTAGGCGCAATTGTTTTATATTCTTTTGGATTTGTAGACATTCAAAATAATTGGGAAAGACTATGGTCCTCGATTTTTCACAGCATTTCTGCATATAACAATGCAGGATTTTCTTTAATGTCAAATAGTCTTCAAGAGTATAGAACAAATTATTTGGTGAATAGTGTTTTTATTTTTCTCATTGTTATGGGTGGATTGGGCTGGCGGGTTATTGATGATATTTGGAGTCATAAAAAAAATCTTTCTTATAAGAAATTAAGCCTTCATTCCAGACTGGTTATTAGGACAAGTTTATCTCTAATATTGTTCGGATCATTAGGATTATTTATCACTGAATCATTGCTAAATAGTCAATTTTTTAATGATTTAAATTTGTTTGAACGGTTAATATCATCTATCTTCGAAACAGTTAGTGCAAGAACTGCAGGCTTTACGAATTATCCAATTTCTTTGAACACCATCTCAGATACGGGCCTCTTGTTATTAATGACACTGATGTTTATTGGAGCGAGTACTGGAGGTACTGGTGGAGGTATAAAAACAACTACGTTTATTGCTTTAATGGCTGCAACTAGATCAACTTTAAGAGGTCAGAAAGATGTAATTATAAGCAATAGATTAATTTCAGATAAAGTTATTTTAAAGGCAGTTGGAATCACAGTTGGATCTCTACTTTTCGTTCTTTTAATGGCAATGCTGCTAAGTACAACTAATACCTTCGTTAATAAAGAATCTTTTACATTCCTAGAGATTCTATTCACTTGCATATCAGCATTTGCCACGGTTGGTTTTGATATTGGTTTAACTGCAAAATTAAACCATTTTGGCCAATTTATTCTTATTGTCGGTATGTTTGTGGGCAGACTAGGTATCCTTTTATTATTAAGTGCACTTTGGCAGGCTCTATATAAGAGTAGAATAGATAGACAAAAGAGAATTGGCTATCCTAGGGCTGATCTTTATGTTTAGGATTGACTGAGTTTTACTATGGCTGATTGGTGGCAATGGTCTCAAAAGAGAGAAAATGAAGCACTCACTTTTGCAGTTGTCGGCGTTGGAAGATTTGGAACCGCAGTTTGCAGAGAACTTATTAGTAATGGTGCTGATGTTTTGGCTGCAGATTATTCGGAAAAAGCTATTGACGATTTGAGACAGTTGGAACCTTCCATTGAAGCAAGAGTTGTAGATTGTACGGATGAAGAGTCTATGAAGGAATCTGGAATACTTGAAATGAATACTGTTGTAGTGGGTATTAGCGAACCCATTGAAGCAAGTATAACTACAACTCTTATTGCTAAGGATAGTGAAGGTAGCAAAGTGAAAAGAGTAATAGCGAGAGCTACCAGTGACTTGCACGAAAAAATGTTAAAAAGAGTAGGTGCAGATAAAGTTGTTTTCCCATCTAGGATGCAAGGAGAAAGATTAGGTTTAGAACTAGTAAGACCAAACCTAATCGAAAGATTGGAACTAGATAATCAAACTGGTATAGATGAAATAACTGTTCCAGAGGAATTTATTGGAAGATCTTTAAGAGATTTAAATTTGAGGAAAAATTATCTAGTAAATGTTCTCGCTGCAGGACCTGCAGAAGAGTTAACAGTTAATCCTCCAGCAAAATATATTTTGGAAAGAGGAAATATTTTGGTAGTCATGGGTAAAACTGTAGATTTACAGAAATTGCCTCAAAATTAATAATTTTTAATCTGATTTTTTATAGTATCTAATCCTTTGAGGAGCTTTTTTTAATCTTCTGACGCTTTGTTTTTCAAGTTCATCTCTAAATTTATCAGTATTTAAATTATTTTCTGAAACAGGTGATTTACTTTCTTTTTCAAAATATTTTTTTATACCCTCTTGTATTAAAACTTTTGCCATATTACTTACTGTCCTAGATTCATTATCGGCCAAAATAGTTAATTGCTCACATATTAATTCTGGAAGAACTACTTGAATTCTGGGGGATTTAGGCTTCCCATTAGTTGAGTTTTGGCGGGTAGCCATGAGTCAAAGTTGATAACTGTTACTTATTAGTATACACAGTTAGTCAAGGATACTATCTTTGTGTATATTATTAGTAAGGAAATTTATGTCCGTATCAATTAATTGTTTTATTGTCCCATGAAAAATTCAAGAAAAATTGATTCTCCTAAAAGGTCGATAATTGATAAACCGAAAAAAAGATTAGTCAATTCGGATTCTCACGATAATGAAAATAGTGACGTTTTGGTATCAGCTGTAATTAGTCCATATTTGTTAACTCATCTTCACCATATTCTTCAGCAATCTGAGTATTATGCCCAAAAAGATGGTAGAAAATCTCACGCAGCTAACTTTGCGAAACTAAGAAAAGTTTTATGTTTAGACGCAAGAAGTATGGCAGATGCATCTGCAAAAGAGATAAAAGATGTGGATAATGATTTATCTAATAATAAATATAATGAACAAAATGTAGCTTGAAGTAATAATCTATTAATAAATAGATTTCAAAAACATGTCCAGTAACGCTGAAAAGCTCTATAAGTTAATAGCTAACGATTCCAAAAAGAAACAAAGTCTATTTATGACAGCTTTAACTAATCCCAAAAAAGCCTTAGATAAAATATGCGATATTGGTGACGAGCTAAATATTTCTGTGACTAAAGAAGAGGTTATTGAATATTTGAGTACTATTGATGATGAAGCAACTAAAATGTGGTTAATCAAGGCTCGAGGAGGTCTTTAGTAAAAGGTTTAGAATAATTATTATTTGGATTACTAATAGGTTTTACCCTTTTGTTATAACCACCTCCACCAGCTAAAGTCCAAAAAAACCAATAACTTGGAATTGCAAGAGCTGCAGCTATGAAAATTACTACAATTTGTTCTATTCTTTTCATAGTTTAATTTTATTCCACAAAATATTTTTTAGTAAATAAGCCACAGATTTTGTAAATTCTATTTTAAAACAGTGATTAGATTTGAAGGTGTAAGCAAAATTTATTCTACAGATGTTGTTTTAAAAAATATTAGTTGGGAGATTAAGAAAGGCGAAAAAGTTGGCTTAGTTGGTTCTAATGGTGCAGGTAAATCAACCCAGTTTAAGATTTTAATTGGAGAGGAAGAGCAAACAAGTGGAACGATCATCAAAGAGGGAAATCCTAAAATTGCCCATTTAAAACAGGAGTTTGATTGTAATTTGAATTTTTCAGTGAGACAGGAATTAGAAAGTTCTTTTAAAGATATACAACTTGTTGCCGTTAAACTTTTAGAAATTGAGAATAAAATGAAATCATTGGATATAAAAAAAAATTCTGATGAATTTGAAATATTTGTAAATCAACTCGCAAAATATCAAGCAAAATTTGAAGCTTTAGGTGGTTATAAAATGCAATCTGATGTAGAAAAAATATTACCAAAATTAGGCTTTTCTACAGAAGATGCTGATAAATTAGTTGGCAATTTCTCAGGTGGTTGGCAGATGAAAGTTGCACTTGGAAAAATAATTTTACAAAAACCTGATTTACTTTTACTGGATGAACCAACTAATCATTTAGATTTAGAAACTATTTTTTGGTTGGAAGAATATCTATCATCGCTTAAGATTGCAGTTATAATAATCAGCCATGATAGATATTTCTTAGATAAATTATGTAAAAAAATAATTTTTGTAGATAGAGGAACATCTGAAACATATAATGGGAACTATTCTTTTTTTGTTGAACAGAAATCTTTAAATGAAGAATCACAAAATAAGGCATATCAATTACAACAAAAAGAAATTGAGTTACAGAAGAGGTATATAGATAGATTTAGAGCTAGTGCAACTAGAAGTTCTCAAGCAAAGAGTAGAGAAAAACAATTAAAAAAGATTTCTAAAATTGAGGCTCCCATAGCAAAATCAAAAAGTCCTGTTTTTAATTTTCCAGAGTGCCCTCGCTCAGGAAAATTAGTTCTAAATATCAAAAATTTGTCTCATAGTTTCGAGGATAAAATTCTTTTTTTAGATATTAATTTAAAGATTTCTTCTGGGGAGAAAATAGCAATATTGGGACCTAATGGCTGCGGCAAATCTACATTGCTTAAAATTATTATGAAAAAATTATCTCCTGAAATTGGAGAAATTAATCTTGGTAAACATAATATAATTACTAGCTATTATGAACAGAATCAGGCTGAAGCACTTTCACTTGAAGAAAGGGTTATTGATTTAATATGTAATAAGTCTCCAGAATGGTCTCAAAAAAAAGTTAGAACATTTTTAGGGGGTTTTGGCTTCCAAAATGAAACTGTTTTTAAATATATTAAACAACTCAGTGGAGGAGAAAAGGCAAGATTAGCATTGGCGCTCATGATAATTAATCCTAGTAATTTTCTTCTTTTGGACGAACCAACTAATCATTTGGATCTGCAATCTAAGGAAAACTTAGAATTAGCAATTAAAAATTATAAAGGTTCATTATTAATCATTTCTCATGATCGGTATTTTATCTCAAAGGTTGCAAATAGAATTATCGAAATTAAAGATTCAAAGTTATTTTCATATGATGGTAATTACGAATATTTTTTAGAAAAAACTCAAAGTCAAAAAAAAATTTGATTACTTTTAATAAAATTTACATTTAGCTAAGTAAGATCACTCATTTATCTTTACATAGTTTACCTTCCCTTATTAATCTTAAAAATACAAAAATAGTTTTTAATAATTTAAATGAAAAATTACGATTTCCAAGAAAAACATTTGCAAATTTCTGATCCTATTGAAAGTTATTTTGAATGCATTACTACCTGTGATATAAGGGATGGTAGATGTATTTCCAGGTGTGTGGAAATACTTAAACAGAATGACAATTAAATCTTTTAGTTTTTTTCTAGATTAGTTATATCAGTTGGTATTACTTTTAATTGAATAAATTTATTTCTACGCTTCAATAATATATTTACTTGTTTATTAATACCGTTTTTACTTATTTGCTCTATAACGTCTGATGCTGTTTCAATATTTTTATTGCCGACTTTAACTATAGTATCTTCTATCATGATTCCACTCTTTTCAGCTGGGCTATTCGGTACTACATATCCAACTTTTACGGAATTACTTTTGCTCTCAGAATTCTTTTCTTCTATTAGGCTAATCCCGATCATGGGATGTATTACTTTTCCATTTTTTATAAGTTGATAGGCAATTTCCTTAGCTTTATTAATTGGGATTGCGAAACTCAAACCCGCTCCTGGACCTGATCTTATCAACGTATTAATACCAATTACTTCTCCCTCGCTATTCAATAGTGGTCCTCCAGAATTTCCAGGATTAATAGCAGCGTCTGTTTGTATCAATTCAAGCTTTTTATCATATATTCCTAATTGATTAACGTTTCTATTTAGATTACTAATAATGCCAAGGGTCACTGTGTTTTCCAGTCCAAATGGATTTCCAACTGCTATGGCCCAATCTCCAACTTTAATCTTTGCCGAATTGCCCAATTTTGCTTTTGGCCAAGGTCCTTTCCCTTCAATTTTTAGAACTGCTAAATCAGTAAAAAAGTCTTGCCCTATTAGTTTTGCTTCAAATTTTTTGCCATTGGTTAAACCAACAATCACCTTATCTGATCTATTCACAACATGAGCATTGGTCATTATAAGTCCATCTGCAAATATAAATCCACTCCCTTGGCTTTGCTCTATCCTAGGCCGATTGTCATTAGGTAAATCTAACCCAAAAAATCTTTCAAAATATGGGTCAATAAATAGTTGAGAATTTCTAGGAAATTTTCTTTTTTTAACATATCTTTGAGTATCAATCGTCACCACAGCTGAACCGGTTCTTTCTACAGCTTTAGTTATAAAAGATTTGTTTGAATATAAATTAACTTCATTAATTTTTGGTTTACTTAATGGTTGGGATATTACTTTTGCAGGATATCTAATGCCTACTGTAATTAATGAAGTGACTAGTAATATCTTTTGGATGTATCTTTTCAATTTTGATTTTTGAAGTTCTGAGAGGGATTTAATACACCACACAAGTGTAATTTAAATATAACTACTAATTAAATTATTTGAATCTAGAGAATAATTTAATGACTTAAGCTAAATTTCTTTTTTTCGGGCTATGATATTAAAAAATATAATTAACTAATTTATAAGCTTAATGACTATTTTATTTCCAATTATATATTCTGCGGCCTTAACTTATTTAGTTTGGAAAGCTTTTAAAGTGATGTCTAATGGTTGGGGTATATCCGATAATAATAATAAACGTTTCAGTACTTCCAGTCTTAAACAAAAAAAGTACACAATACATCCTGAACTTTTAGATAAATCAGGAAACATAACTGAAGAGGAGTTATTAACAGTAAGATTTTCGAACGACAATGACTCCACATTAGAAGAGAAAGGTTCAACAACTGATTAATCAAATTACATTTTAAGGAAAAAAATTGGAATTAAGAACAAAAATTGTTTCAGCGGTAATAAGATCTCTTAAATTACCACCACGATTTCGTTTAAAAATGGTCAAAGAAGATCCAGTTAGACTCGAACTAAGTCTTACTCCTTCTTACGGTAAAAATCCAGTTATTGTTGGTTTAGTTGAATCTTTAGACTTAGTCGCTCGAAGAGATAGAGAAGGTAGATTACCTAGAGATCTTAAAGGGACTTGGGACTGGACTGTAAGACATGGAAAAGTTAGCACTGGAGGTTGGAACCCCATGTTAAAAGAGGCATTGCAAACAATGTTTGATACAGGATTGCCAGCTATTGTGTATGAGGAATTAACTGGAGATGAGTATCGACCTGTTGATGGTGTAAGACATGTTAAATAAATAATTTATTTTTATCATAAATTCTTCCTTAAAACGTTAAGATAATTTGATAGTAGATTTAGTTAATTATGAATGATGAAAATCCACCAAGATTTGGCTTCGTAAATTTTGCAGAAACCTGGAATGGCCGTATGGCGATGATGGGTATTTTGATTGGTCTTGGTACTGAATTAATTACTGGACAAAGTATTCTACGACAAATTGGGATAGGTTAGTATTTTACTTTACTTCTTCTGCCTTCACTTCAATGGTACTTTCACTAGGCTTTTTATTAAGTTGATTGTTATTACTGATTGTTTCTAGATTTGCCCCACAATTAATGCAGGTTTCACTTGAGCCTAAGGATATTGCACCACAACTATTACATGTATTTATTTTTGATTTGTAAGAATTAAAACCTATAAAGACTAAAATTAATAATAGTAGAGGAATTAAGAATAATAATAGTAAAATATTACCTAGAAAGCCTATGAAAAATTTTATTCCAAAAATTGGAATAACAAGTAGTATAGTCAATGAGTAAGTAAGAAGATTTTTATTAGTTTTAAGAAAATCATTCATCTTAATTATTGTTATTTATAATTTCTTTTTTTATTTAACAAAGTCATACTAGCAATAACTACGCTCCAGCACTGTCCAAAATATAAAATCACTCCTAATAGCCATACCCACAAGGTAAGTACAAGAAAACCTCCAATAAAACCATATGCTTGAAATCTTGCTCCAAGTGAAAGAATACTTTTACTTACTGCTAGGTTCAAAGTGGTTAGGCCAATTCCAATAAGAAAAGATCCAGGTAAAAGTGGTTTCAAAGGAACTTTTCTACTGGGTAAGAGGGCTTGTAATAAAAGAGCCATTAAAGTAAATCCGATTAGTGGTATCGCAAATTGACCAACTTGTAGTAGCGGTAATTTTAATAATAAATCAGAAATAAGATTATTAGATTGTGAAAGATTTTCTAAAACGTTACTTGGGATCATCCTAAGATTTGCACTAATCTGATCTAGTACCATTAAAAAACCAATAAAAAATACTATTAAAAATGCTTCAACTCTATTTCTGAGAAACCTCGAAGCTTGCACTCTCCAAGCAGCATTTACTTTTTTAGAGGGAATTTCGTCTTCCCAAAGCCTATCCGAACCTCTTTGAAGAGATAGATATGCATTTCCTGCTGTAAACAGCAAAAACATAGCCCCAAGAATACCTGCCCCAAAACCTTGATCTATCAAATTAAATAATGTTGTTTCTACTAAATCAACTACTGAAGGAGGTAAAATCTGAGCAGCAATAGTAATTATTTGTTGATCTAATCCTTCTTGTTTTCCTAGGAACCATGACGCTATTGAAAGAGAAATTAGAAGGATAGGAAAAAATGATTGAAGTGTGTAATATGCAAATGCAGCGCTTAAATCAACACAATCAGATTTGCTCCATCGCTCACAAGCTCCCCATAAACTTTTCAGTATCCATGTTGAACTTCGCTGCATATTAATTTTCTTCAAATATTTTATTTATTTTTTTTTATTCTATCTGATTAAGAAATTTTTCAAGCAATTTTTTATTTATGATGCAATTATTTTTCCAATAATAAATTACCCCATGGCTTTAAAAGTTCAACTTTTTCTATAGATCTACAAGCAATTAATGGAAAATTAACATCTCTCAAGTCTTCTCCTGAAACCAAATTTAAAGGATCTTTTTCTAACCACTCAATATAACAATTGAGTTCTTCTAATAGCAGCCAGGCTGCTGCAATGTCCCATATCTTAGGTGTTGATTCTATTGCTCCGAAAGTTTGTCCCATCGCTACACTCGTAAGATTTAAACTCGATACGCCTAAGAGTCTGATTTTGCCAGGAAAAACTGAGTTTGGTTTTTTTTGTAAAATTTTTATTGATCTACTACACAAAGAAATGCATTCACTTTGATGATTATTTTGGCTAGAATCTATTTTCTGGTTATTTAACCAAACCCCTTTACCTTTAATGGATACAAACTTTTTTTTCAATGTAGGAATTATTAAAAAAGAAGTTTGCGGTTTACCATCAACGAACCTCGCAACTGATATCGACCAGTAAGGAATACCTGCAGCAAAATTTGTTGTCCCATCGAGTGGATCGACTACCCAATAAGCTTTTGATTTTGGAATCAACTTCTGCCCCTCTTCACTAAGGACGCCTTCACCTGGAGCTATTGAAGCTAAGCCATCTACGATTGTTTTGTCACTCCATAAATCACAACTTGTTAATAATGATCCATCTGCTTTATTGCTGGCACTAATATTTCCAAAATCTTTTGTTTGACGTTGACTAACCAATTCAAATAAAGAATCTAATTCACTTAGTTGCTTATTGGTTAAATTTGGTGGATTCATCTTTATATATTGCAAATAGACTCTGTACCCTTAATTTTAGTATTATTCCTATCTAAACAATTATTACTTTTAGCAAGAAAAGTTAATCTTTCTAATTCATCTATATTCAGATTGTAATTATATATTGCATTAATATTTTTTGATTTCGCATTACTTAATTCACTTTGCCTAATAAGAACATCTTTTAGAGTTGATATTCCAACATCATATCTAAGTCTGGAAAGCCTTACAGACTCTTTGCTAGATTCAATTTCTTTGAGAGAAGAGATTATTTTTTCTTCATTTAATTTAAGATTTAAATAAGCTTTACTAATACTTGTTGTTAAAACATTTTTTAGATTTTCATAAGTATATTTTTCGGCTTCTGCATCTGCTATTTTTGATTTGTAAGAGTTCTTATTTTGTCCGCCATCAAAAATACTCCATGCAAAATTTAGACTTATGGTATTTGTATAATTAGATCCAGTTTTTTCAGAGTCGATATTAGTTGCTAAAGAGTCACCCTTTGAAAATGTACTAGATAATGAATTACTGATATAGATATTTGGCTTATTTTGAGCTAAAAAGCTCTCTGCTTGGCTCTTTTTGATTGATTTTTGAAGAATAAGGTTTTTTAAGGAAAGATTTTTATCCAAACCTTCATTAATATTTTTATTCAATTTATGATTCCAAAACCCTATAAGGTTTTGCTCTTTATTAGTTTCGAAATCTCCCTTAACATTAAGAATTTCATTAAGAGAAATTTTATTAATTTCATGTTCAATTTTCTTTTCATTAAGTGATTGTTGATCTCGAGAGAATTGAGCTTCTGCTTCAAGAACTTCAAATTTTGTACCAATTCCAGCATCTAGCTTCGCTTTAGCATTTTCTAAACTTGTAATAGATAAATCAAGTGTGAATTTTTTATTTTGAATATCTTCATATGATTTTTTGTATTTGTGATATCTGATTCTTGCTTCTTGAATTAAATCTTTTTTCTTAATCTCATAATTATTTTCTGCAATTTTGTAATTTGTTTTGGCAATTTTAATTTCATATCCTCTTAGCGGGGCAATTACATCCCATTTAATATTCAGGGAGGGATTAGCCGTAAATTGTGATGTTTTTAAAGTAGCTGAACTGCTACTGTAATTTTTACCTGCGACATATTTTGGTATCCCATTAGCTTGAAAATTTAAGGATGGGTATCTTTTGGCAATTTGACTGGAAAGATTAAAGCTTGCAGAGGCTACTAAGTTTTGTAATGATTTTAATTCTTGATTATTTAATATAAGTTTTTCTATTTCTTGATAATCAACAAAAGTAGTATTTGATTTTTCTTCTAAAACATTATCAATGTAATTTTTTGTTTCGCTCGATAGAACATTAAAGGTATTCATACTTAATGTAAGCGGCAATAATAAGAAAGGATTTATTACTCTTCTAAGCATGTTTTATAGTTTCGAAAATATTCGATTAACCAATCAAAGTATTAATAATATCATTTGAATCATCAAGAACGTGAATTTTAGTATTTATTTGATTCTCAACTTCTTGAATATTTTTATCATCTAAAAATAAATCAGTATTAATTTTTAACATAATAGATGGTATGTAAACAGCTTCTCCTAAATCCTTATTTTTCAGCCCGTAAATTAGATCTTCTCCAGTAAGAAGACCTGTAACAACTTGATCTTGGCCCCAATAAATACTTGGCAAACCATATAAATTAATTGTTAATCCATTAATTAAGTTTAATTTTTTAACTGTGGGGATTAGGGCTTCATAAACTAATTTACCAACAATCCAACTAACTTTTTTTGGCTTTTTTACTTTTTGTGGTAGGTTTTGAGTCTTCTCTCTTAATGTTTCTAGAAAGTTTCTAATAGTCCCAACTCCATTGGATTCCTGTGGCATATTTTCGTAGGTTTTGTAACTAGGTAAGTTTGTCCCAGCAATTAAATACCATTCGTCTGCTAGCCAACAAAAACGAGTCCCAAGAGTAATTTGTAGAGAGGCTTGAATTCTCTCTACTTGTTTAATAGTTTTTTTTGCGTATTCTGGACTTATTGATTTCAATCCATCATTTTCTGGTCTAAATTTTGTAAGTCCTACAGGAACTATTGCCACTGAAAGTACTGTTTGAGAGGTTTTTTTGTAGAATTCAGCAAGTTCCAAAATTGATTTCTCAAGAATATCCCCATCATTAATATCTGGACAAACAACTATTTGAGCATGTATTTGAATAGAGTTTTTTTCAAACCACGAAATTTGATCAAGTATCACTCCTGCTTTTTTATTTTTTAATAATTTTTCTCTTGTGGCGGGATCAGTAGCATGAACTGAAATAAAAAGTGGGGATAGTTTTTGCATAGCAATTCTTTCCCAGTCTTCTTTTTTTAAATTCGTAAGAGTTAAATAAGAGCCATATAGAAAACTTAATCTATAATCATCATCTTTTATGTAAAGGCTTTTTCTTTTACCACTTGGCTGTTGATCAATAAAACAAAATGGACATCTATTATTGCATTGCTTTATTGAATCAAATAATGCATCTTTAAAATTTATACCTAAATTAACGTCTTGATCTTTTTCAATATTTATATTGTGAATCTCATGATTTTTATCTAAAACTGATATGTCTAAAATTTCTTCACTAATCAGAATTTGATAATCAATTAAATCTCTTGGTTTTTTTCCATTAATACTAATTATTGAATCACCTTTTTCAAATCCGATTTCTTCAGCAATAGAATTAGCTTCAATACTTTCAATTTCTGCAGGATTTATTTTATAAGTAATATTGGGAACCAAAAGATCAATGGGATCTTCCGTGTAATTAACTTCTTGCCACACAATTTAAGGCCAAATACTCTTATTTATATTTATTCTAAACTTATATATGACTCAAAGTGTATTAAATACTTTTAAAAAACTAAATATAGGTGTTAAATTATGGGCCTTTTATTTATTAAAATATGGCATTCGCAGTTTTCTAAAACACGATTTAGATTAATTAAAATTACCTTTTTCATTGAAAGAATTAATTACAAAAAATTTAGAAGTAAAAGATAAATTCAACTATGAATCCAACAAGAAAGTTGATTCATACGAAAATAGTTTTTTATCAAATCCTACATCTTTAAGATTGTGGTCTTCTTTTTTTGTAATTTTACCTATTTTTGTTCAAGCACCTTGGGTTAGGTTAGAACCAATAAGTGCTCTTTGTTTTACTTTTGTTATTGCCTTAGTGGCAATTGTTTTGAATCAGAAACGATCAAATAAGTGGTTTATTGTCAGTTCATTATTACTTGGTATATCAGGTAGTTGGCTTGGTGGATGTTTGTTCTGGGGATGGTTAAGCCCATTTCCTATCCTACACATACCTGTTGAGGCTGTAGTTCTCCCATTAGCTTTAATTGGATTTGGAACTAATTGGAAAATAGGTTCAAGTTTTTATATCTCTTCTTTATTTGGAACCGCAGTTACTGATATCACAATATTTTTAATCGGAATCATGGATCAATGGAAGCAGGTAATTACAGCAGATTCTGAAAATGCACCCATGATTCTTCAAAAAACTTCAGAGAGTCTTATTCAAATAAAATCATTATCTATTATTGTTTTTGTTGCTCTTATACTCTGGTTTATTTCAAAAGAAATTTTAGATTCTGGCACAATTAATACTATTAGTGGTAAAGCACTCTTAGTTTCTGGTTACGTAATTCAAACGACATTAATTGTTGATGGTATTTTTATTGTTTTAGCAATTCTGCAACCAACTTTAAGTGGATTGGTTTAATGTTAAGGCCTCCATTTTCGCAAGAACCGATACCAATAGATAAATGGGATGTAATAGTTATAGGCGCTGGAGCTGCTGGCCTTATGACTTGTCTTGAATTACCCTCAAATTTAAAAGTGCTTCTTTTAAATAGAAATACTAGTAAGGTATCTTCCAGTAGATGGGCTCAAGGCGGAATCGCATCTGTTGTTAGACAAGATGATTCATTTGATCTTCATGCTGAGGATACTTTAAAAGCAGGTGATGGACTATGTGATGTTCAAGCTGTAGAAATGCTAGTTAAAGAAGCTCCAGGTTGTGTAGAAAGGTTGCAGAATTTAGGGATGATTTTTGATCAAAGTTCTGATCAACTAGCTACTACCTTGGAAGCAGCTCATTCACGAAGAAGAGTCTTACATGTTAAGGATCGTACTGGACGAGCATTAGTTGAAGTTCTAGAAGATCATATTGAGAATCAAACAAATATTCTTCATTGCAGAGGTGTAAGAGTAACTGAACTTCTCATTGAAAATAAAGAATGTAGAGGAGTTCAGGTTCTTGATGGAGCAAATTTATATTGGATTAAATCTAGAGCTGTTGTTTTGGCTACAGGTGGGGGTGGGCACTTATTTACAAATACAACAAATCCTGCTCAATCCTCTGGTGAAGGGATTGCTCTTGCATGGAAAGCAGGAGCTGCTATTGAAGATTTAGAGTTCGTGCAATTTCATCCAACCGCTTTAAAATTTTATGGTGCACCTTGCTTCTTAATATCTGAGGCACTTAGAGGGGAAGGAGCGATATTAGTTGATAAAAATGGTGAAAGTCCTGTTAAAAATCTTGAAAATCGTGATCTAGCTACTAGAGATCAGGTAAGTAGAGCAATTATGAAAAATATGCATAATAATAATGCAGACCATGTTGGCTTAGATCTTCGGTATATTGACCCAGAAAAAATTGTAGAGCGCTTCCCCACGATCTTAAGTCGATGTCAGGATTATGGTGTTAACCCTTTAAATGAGGTTATTCCCGTAGCTCCTGCAGCTCATTATTGGATGGGAGGTGTTAAAACTGACCTAAATGCATCTTCAACAAGAAAAGGATTATATGCTGTTGGAGAAGTTGCTTCTACAGGTGTGCATGGTGCTAATAGACTGGCAAGTAATTCACTGATGGAGTGTCTTGTTTTCGCAAGAAAAATGTCTTCAATTGTTTTGAATGACCTTTCTAAATTTGAACAATTTGATAGATCATTGCAAGAGTTTGATATTGAAGATCCTAAAGAAGATCAAATTTCTATAATTGCTGAAAAAATTGATGAACTAAGAAAACTATGTTGGTTAAATTTAGGTGTATCTCGAAATAAGGTAAATATGAGTAAATTTTTAAATTGCATCCAAAATGATATAGATAAATTAAATACAAATGATTTACTAAATTGTCTTGAAAAAATAAAATTTGATCAAAAAGTAAAACTCAGTGAACGTAATAGAAGAGCATTAAATCTTTTACTTGATTTAAAGAATAGACAAATAACCACTATAACTTTATTAAAAGCTTGTCTATTTAGAGAAGAAAGTAGAGGAGGGCATTATAGAGATGATTTCCCTGATAAAGATAAAAATTGGGAATGCCATACTAGACAACAGTTAGATCAAAGAATTCAAAAAAGATTTATTAAAAATTAAGATTTCCCTGATAGTTTGTTTTTGTCGCTAATTCATTTAAGTCACGCGTACCACTAATAATTTCTCCATTTATTTCCCAAGAAGGAAATCCACTGATTCCTTTCGTCTGGCATAGCTCATACTCATTATCTTTTCCGTCTTTGGCACACTCAACTACTTTTAATTCTTTAACTGCTTCCTTACCAAATAATTGTTTCTGATCATGGCAATGCGGGCACCAGTATGCACTATACATAACAATATTATTTTCACTTAAAAATTTTGCAAATTTTACCTTCTGGGGAGAGCTTGAAGTGGTAACTATTGGTGATACATTTTCAGTCGGGTTTGCAACATCAATAGCATTAGAGGGGTCAACATTTGTTGACCAAATTAGGCCCCCCAGCAGGACACTAATTGCTACAATGAAACCTCTAAAAATCATTGGTTCTCTACTATCGAACTTTGCTCCAATCATAGAAATTATAAAGATAGAAAACGATAAAATTGCTGAAAGTATACAAAAAAAGCAATATGCTTGAATCTTAAAGAACATTATATTTATCAATAAAAAGCTAAATGTTGAGGACGCACAAGAAATTAGAAATATTAACCACCATAAAAACTTATTTAATTTTTCTTTTGGGGAAATTAAATTAAGCGAGAGTATTATTGTGATAACTAATATTGAAAAATATGTTATAAATCCAGCTAATGAGAGAGGGACATTAACTTGATTATTTTCATATAAAGTACCCCAAGGACTATTTAAAACTGTTTCACAACCATTTTGTATCCCGGGGCATGAAAGCGAAGTAAATAATCCCCAGTTTTTTAAAGTAATCGAACCTGTATCAACTATGCCTATAGTGCTAAGAATTGCGATTATGATTTTTGGCCATTTCAAATCTTTTTTATTTCTTCTGTTCAGAGTCTTAAGGGCCATACAAAAAGAAAGTTTGTTATTTACATTATCTATCCTAATATTATTTAGGCATGACAGTTATATACGAAATGCTTTTTAAATCTTTTAATTATTATTTTTCAAGTTGTGAAACAAAATAGTCTCAATGTAAAAGAAAAAAAACTATCTAAGGTTGCATTTAGTCATGTCGGTTGTGAGAAAAATCTTGTTGATACTGAACATATGCAAGGTTTATTAGATAGAGAGGGTTATGAAGTTGAAAGCAATATAAATGATGCAAATGTTGTTGTTGTAAATACTTGCAGTTTTATTGAAACAGCTAGAGAAGAATCTATTAGAAAAATTCTAGAATATACAAATCAAGGCAAGGAAGTAATAGTTGCAGGTTGTATGGCTCAGCATTTTAAAGATGAGCTTATAAAAGAAATCCCTGAAATAAAAGGTTTGGTTGGAACAGGAGATTATCAAAAAATAGCCAAGGTTTTAGACAGAGTTGAAAAAGGGGAAATCGTTAACGAAGTTTCAAAAATACCTGAATTTATTGCAGATGAAGAAATGCCTCGTTTTGTAGATAAAAATAAATTTGTTGCTTATCTTCGCATTGCTGAAGGATGTAATTATAATTGCGCTTTTTGTATTATTCCCAAGTTGAGAGGTCCTCAAAGAAGTAGAACAATAGAATCTATAGTTTCAGAAGCCAAAAGTCTTGCAAAAAAGGGTATTCAAGAAATCATTTTAATTAGTCAAATAACAACTAATTATGGTCAAGATATTTATGGAAAACCATCATTAGCCAAACTTTTGAATGAGCTTTCTAAAGTTCCAATTCCTTGGATAAGGATACATTATGCTTATCCAACAGGTTTAACTGATGAAGTTATTAGAGCTTTCAAAGATTCAAAGAATATTGTGCCTTACTTTGATTTGCCACTTCAGCATAGTCATCCAGATGTGTTGAAGAGTATGAATAGACCTTGGCAAGCTTCTTTGAATGAATCAATTTTGGAGAAAATTAGAGAAGAAATTCCATCTGCTGTATTAAGAACTAGTCTGATTGTTGGATTCCCGGGAGAAAAAAAAGAACATTTTGAACATCTTCTCGAATTTTTGGATAAGCACAAATTTGATCATGTGGGAGTGTTTATTTTTTCTCCTGAGGAAGGAACTGCAGCTTTTCATTTGCCAAATAAAGTTTCCTTAGAGGTTGCAGAGGCAAGAAAAGATAACGTTATTTCAGTTCAACAAAATATCTCCAAAGATAAAAATCAGTCATATGTTGGTTCAAAAATGAAGATTTTGGTAGAAAAAATATCAGATAATAACGAATTAATAGGTCGGTCTTATAATTTCTCCCCTGAAATTGACGGAACAGTAATTTTATCTGTTAAGGATAAAATTGATTTGAAAAATTATATTGGTAAATTTGTTGAAGCAAATATTTCTTTTGCGGATGAATATGATTTGTATGGAGAGACTATTAAAATTTTATAGTTTTTTTAAATTAATTTAACTGCTCTTAAGAGCTTATCTAATGCGAAAGCAGCTCCAAAACCTAAACCAATAAATGCAAAATAGAAAATGATGTTCATTAATTTTTTTACTTTTATTTAATTTAACATCAGATGAAAAGATTAGATTTTTTCGTTTAATTTCTTAATCTTGGATATATGGTAATCTTTTGTACAAACATTCTTCTGCTTTTTGTAGTTCCCGGCCTAAATATAGGGCATGGTCGAATCTGGTTATTAAGTCATCTCTTTCTTCAGTGATCAATATTCCAAGTTGTTTCGCACTGATACCTTTAAAAACTTCATTACTTACTCTTTTATTTTGAGAATCGCATTTAATTGGTTCATTTGTTTCTGGGTCAAGTGCATATCCGTCATCATTAATATTATTTAAAAAGTGCTCTAAAATTATTTTATCTTCTTCAAAATCTACTTTTATAATAAAATAACCGTTTGGATCTAATTCTATATAACGGTTGGATAGATTATTATCAATTTTTATTTTTTCATCTAAACTTTTACTAGAATCCATTATTAGAAATTTATAAAACTATATTAACAATATAATCTTTGTTAAAGACAAATAATTTTTTATTTAAAGGGTATAGAATTATTCTCTAATTCAATTTCCGCCTCTGTTTGTTTATTAACTTCATTTAGCCAAGGATAAATTATATTTTCCATATTTTTGTCAAACCATTTATGCAAACTAGTGGTGCTTTTTGCAAAAAATCCCCTCCGCCTTTTATGTTTACCACCCGCTCCAGGATCAAACAAATGGATACTATTTTTTATCGCCCATTCAATTGGCTGGTAGTAGCATAATTCAAAATGTAAATTAGATATTTCTTCTTGACTACCCCAATATCTACCCCATAAGTTGTTTTGATTTTTAACGCACATCGACATAGCAAAAATTTCATTTGAATCATTTTTTGATGCGCTAAAAAGTAAAATATTTTTTTTATTAGCAACAATTTTTTCGAAAAATGTAGATGTTAGATATTTACTTCCCCAAACTCCCCACCTCGAACAATGCTGTTCATAAAAATTATGCATTTTTTTAAGGATTTCTTGGTTGATATCATCTTCATTAAAAATTTCTACTTTTACATCTTGTTTAGTAATTGATTTCCTCTCTTTTTTGATATTTTTTCTCTGATTAGAGTTAAATCTTGAAAGAAAATCATCAAAAGTCTTTTCTCCATTACTCCTCCATTCACTGCTTGAATTTATCCATTCATGGTATCCCAACGATTTGAGATGCTTGCCCCAGCTTTCATCAATATATAAAAAATTACAACTTAAAATTTTGTTTGTTATCGCAAAACTTTCGATATGGTTTATGAGTAAATTTGTAATTTCTTTTTTATCTTTATTTTTCTTATAGAGAAATTGATATCCATTTACAGGACTATAAGGACTCATTCCAATTAATTTAGGGTAATAATTTAAATTCAGCTCTTGAGCCAATCTTGCGAATGATTGGTCAAAAATAAATTCTCCATAGCTATGATTTTTTAAAAAAAGTGGAGCAATTCCTAATATTTCTTCATTTTTATAAGCAACAAAATATAGAGGCTGCCAACCAGTTTCTCTTGAAACACTTTTTGATATTTCAAGGTTTTTAAGCCAAGTCCATTCATAGAATGGATTATTTATTTCATTTGCTAATTCATTCCATATCTCCTTGGAGATTTCCTTAATTGATAATTTGACTTCAACTTTATGTATTTTTTGGTTCATTGATTATTGAATCTATTTCAAATTTTTTTGTAATGAACATTTATTTCATTATTCATTAAATTTTTAATTGATTTTATTTCCCATAGTCTTTTGAGATTAAAAATCTCATTTGTTTGCTCTGGAGGGATCCATGTATATCTTCCTCCAATAATTCGTGGAATTATTGTAATTTTTATATCTGTTATTAAATCCTCTTTTATAAATGAATTTATAAGTTTTGCACCTCCTAAAAGAGCTAAATCATTTATCCCTTGTTTTTTAAGTGAAATTAAAGTTTTTTTCCATGAATCTTCGAAAAAGATTTCTTTCTCGAATTCATTATTGGACGAATTATCGACTTTACTTGAGCTTATTAGCCATCTTCTAATTGGTTGACGAAAGTATTTCCAATTACTGTTAAATTTTTTGCTATTTGAAGCAACTATAGAAATTGGTTGGCTTTTTGATATATTTACTTCGCCATTATCAGTGAGATTTTTAACTAGGTAAGTTGATTGATGAGCTATTAATGTACCTAAACCAAAAATTGTGGCGTCAACTATTGATAAGTTTTGATTTAATATTTTTTTATCTTCATCACTTCCAAGATGCGATTCTCCACCTTCAGGAAATGCAATTCTCCCATCAAGACTTGATGCTATAACAATTATTACTCTTGGGATATTCAAGTTTGCGTGACTAAACTATTTTCCAATTTCAACTTCAACGAATTGGTTAACTTTTGATCAACATAAATTTCTGCAGCATTATTTGGACTCTCTTGGAGTCTTATTTTGTGTAATGTTGCACCAAGATTATGTATTGGTTTTTTAAGAATATCAGAAATATATAAAGCTATATTTTCAGCAGTTGGAACACAATTATGGAAAAATTCGATGTCTTTATTAAGAAAAGTATGATCTAGTTGTTCAACAACTAAATCGTTAATTATCTCTTGGAGGGCAGATAAGTCGCAAACCATTCCTGTTCTTTTATCAATGTCTCCTTTTACAGTTATATCGACAAGATAGTTATGACCATGTCCATTGACTCTGGCACATTTCCCATAGATTTTTTTATTTTCATCAAAGGATATCTCTTCTTTTGCAAGTCTATGAGCAGCTGCAAAATGAGTTTGTACTGTTAAAAATGCTTCCATGTTTTTTCCAAAATAATCTGCCCATAAATTTGGGTTTTCATAAAGTCTTAGACTTGTAAGAGGTAAATCATCCTTCAGACGACTCCAAATGACCTTTACTAATGCTTCAGTTGTGGGAAGGATACCTTCTTGATTATCAACATTAAATTCAGGCCAGACATCATTTAAAAAACGAAAATCTAATTGTCCAGTAACCTTATCTTTAATAGAGTGTTTTACATCAGAGAGATTAAGTACCATTCCATCAGAGTCTAGTTCTCCACCCATTGAGACAATAAGTTCATAATTATGACCATGACCTGGTGCAATACTGCACTTTCCAAAAAGAGATAAATTTTCTTCTGGGCTTTTTTCAGGAAGCCAATAACGGTGACTAGAACTAAAGCAGGCACGTCGAGTTATGACGCATTCACGTCCTTTTCCATGAGATGGTTTGGATTGTGTAGAAGTCATACCTGTCTGCGATAATACTATCTTAAGGTTTTAAATACGCTTTTGTCTTTATGGAACAATCCATTATCGAAAAAACAGTTCATGCTATTAAGGGCAGAAGCATATTTTTAATAGGAATGATGGGTTCTGGTAAGTCACAAACTGGTTTGAAGCTGGCTGAATTATTGAAGTATAAATACATTGATTTAGATTCATTAATAGAGAAGTTGGCGAAAAAATCTATCAATCAAATTTTTAAGGATGAAGGAGAAGATAATTTCCGAGAAATAGAAGCAAACTGCCTTAAAGAAACTATCAAAATTCCTTCATTAGTAATCTCAACTGGGGGAGGAATAGTTACTAAATCGGAAAACTGGGGAATCTTAAGACAGGGAATAATTGCTTGGATAGATCTCGACAAAGATATAGCAATTGAAAGATTGAAAAATGAAATTGAAAATAGGCCACTTCTTCAAGGAAAGAATCTAAATAATTTATATATGAGTATTTTTAAATCTAGAGAAAATTTGTATTCTCAAGCAGATCTAAGAATTCAAGTAAAAAGTGAAAATATTGAAGAAGTCGCTATGAAAATAATTAATGCAATTCATAAAGAAATAATTAGTTAATCTGGTTCAATTCTTACTGCAAACCATTTGATAACGTATCCTAATTTTATTTCTAATTCATAAGTGCTTTCCAATAATTCTTCAAAAAATTCCTGATCAGGATCTTCTATATTTTGATATATTGTTTGTGTTTCTGTTTTACTAAGCCAATTCTTCAACCATAAAATTGCTTCTTGCTTTGATACAATTTTTTCCTTTGAATCTGGTTCTAATAATACATAATGATCTGATGCTCTTATTAGTGGATTTGACATAATGAAAATTCTTCTTGGATTAATTCTTTGCTTGATTTTTCAAGGAATTTTTTTAGAAAGTTCTTTTGCTCTAGTAGATTCTAGCGTACGAGAGTTTTTGGAAAATCGTGTAAATCAATGGCCTGAATTATATTTGCCAAATTTTAAATTATCGGATACTTCTAAGGATTTAATTTATCCTAAATGGTTCGAGGGGAATTGGCTTGTTACTTCTCAAGATATAGTTAATGATTCAGAAGAGCCAGTTATTTATAAAGTAAATTTCTTTAAGAATGATTCAGATTTAATTGTTGGTAATCGTGCAAAAAATTCTGAATCTATTGGAAAAGCAATATTTGGTGAAACCTTAATCAAGGTTGTAAATGATCCTCAATCTATTAATAATCAAATTACTTATTTAAAAGATGATTTTTATATTGATTCAAGAATTACAGGGAGAAATCAGATCCAGAATAATGATATTTTTTTCGCAGATGAGCTAGTTATACAAACAGCACATAAGCCAGGTGCTTCAAGGATTAATCAGGTAGAGACCATTAGTAAATTTCAAAAATGTTCCGAAGAAATTTTGGAAGTTGATAATTCAATCAAACCATCAATTTGTGGAGTGCAATATGTTGCTTCTTATGGTTCAAAAGTTGGTGATCCTTCTGTTCATGCTATAAAAACAAATAAATATAAATTGAAGTTTGAATTTATTGAGAGTTAGCACTAAAAAGATATTCTTCTAGATTGTTCCTCCAAATGAAAAGATTTTCTAAATAAGGGTTGTTTATGTATTCTTGGCTCCCTTCTCCTGAAAGAATTGGTCCTGCAGACTTTGGAAATTTAATAAGGGATAATTGAGCAGCAATTGAAATATCTGCAATTGATAAACTATCTCCAACTAAATATTTCTTGTTGATCAAAGATTTTGATAAAGCTTCCAGTAATTTTTGGAGTTCTAAATTATCTTTAGAAGACAAAACTACATTAGAAATTTTACTAAGATTTTCAAAAGGTAATTTATCAACAATACTTTTAACTGAAGAAGGTATTTCATCTGGAAGTAATGCAGTTCTTAGCTGTGGATTTTCTATGGCAGATTTTATTAAAGCTTTTCTACAAGTTGTAGCCATTGTAGTATCTGCCCAGTCTTCAATTAGTTTGCATTGTGCAAATAATATTGGGTCCTCAGGAAAAAGCGGATTGTTATCATTTTTTTTATTTATATATTCGCAAATAGTTGAAGAGTCATTAATAACTTGATCATTACTATCAACTATTACAGGTACTTGTTTTTGACCTGATAATTTAAAGATTTCAAATTGGCCTATTCCAGGAGTTACTTCTTCAACTCGATATTTTAGTTTTTTTGCATGAAGAGCCATTCTTGTTTTTAAACAAAAAGCACTATGCCTAAATTGATATAATGTAATCATGCTGTTTAATGTTTGTTAAAACCTAGCTAAAAAAGTAATCTATTTGTGGAGCTGATGGGCGAATTTTTCTCTAATGTTGCAAGATATCCAAAGTATTTAATATCCATTATTGTTGGGGGACTTGTTGCTTTGCTTGAACCTTTATTCAAGAATAGATCAAATCCACTCACAATAGTAGGTTTGATCTCTTCTGTCTTAAGTGCTTTCATAACTGTTTATTTTGTCTTGCAAGCGATGACAAACCCAATAAATTTACAACCATAATGCCAAATAATTACCGTCTTGCAAAAGTTTCTTCTCTTTTGAAGAAAGAAATAACCCTTATTTTGCAGAATGATTTGGAAAATGATCTTATTAGAGATCATTTCGTCAATATTTCTAAGATTGATTTATCAGGTGATTTGCAACACTGTAAAATTTACATAACTTCTACTGCTCAAGAGAAAGTGAGGAAAGAGATTGTAGCAAACTTGAATAATGCCAAAAGCTCTATAAGGCATAGTTTAGGAAAAAGGATAGAGATGAGGAGAGTTCCAGAGATAATTTTTAAAGACGATGTTGTTCTTGATAAAGGATTATCAGTCTTGAAACTGCTCGATGAATTAAAAAATCAAAATAAAAATAATAATTTTGAGGAAAAGGATGCCAATAGTTGATCTACCACCCCTCGATCAAAGAAATATAATTATTACTCGATCAAAAGAAGGGATATTGGATATAAAAAAGATATTCACAAGCAAGGGCGCTAATGTGTTTGATTTGCCTGCAATAAGTATTGGTGATCCTGATGATTTGAATCCTCTTGACGAAGCATTAAATCAAATAAATGATTTTCATTGGATTATTTTTTCAAGTAGTAATGGGATTAAATTTGTCGATAAAAGACTTAGATACTTTAATAGTTCATTAAAAGAATGTTCTAAAAAAACAAAAATCGCCGTAGTCGGAGAAAAAACCTCAAAAACTCTTGATGATTTTGGGATTAAGGCTGATTTCATACCTCCAGAATTCGTTGCTGAAAGTTTAATTGATAATTTCCCAGTATCTGGTTATGGACTTCGAGTCTTTGTACCCAGAGTTCAAACAGGTGGTAGGGATCTAATTGCAGATCAATTTAGAAAGGCTGGTGCTCGTGTATTTGAGGTTGCTGCATATGAAACTAGATGTCCTGAATCAATTCCGGAAGAAACAATTAATATTATTTCTAATCGAAAAGTAGATGCAATTATTTTCTCAAGCGGTAAAACCGTAGTAAATGCTGCTTTTTTACTAGAAAAAAAACTTGGTAAACAATGGTTAGAATATTTTGATCAGATTAAGTTGTTATCAATTGGACCTCAGACAACAAAAATATGCAACAAGATTTTTGGAAGAGTTGATAGTCAGGCACAAAAATATACCTTTGAAGGCCTGCTAGATTTGGCAATTAAAATTTTTAGTTAGAAAAATTTTTTGAATAGTTCTTTTCAACTAAATCTTTGAACCTATCAATATTCGCCTGTAATTCGTTTGTTACCATTTTGCCTAAGATATTTTCTTCCATGAAACGTGCAATCATTTTAGGTAGCTCATAAGTTATTGCTAAATTTACCGTTGTGATTTGATCAGTTTTACTTTCGAAAACTACTGATCCCTCAGTTGGTAAACCTCCTATTGATTTCCATTTAAGTTTGCTTTTTTCAACCCTTTCTGTAATTTGAGCTTTCCATTTAAACCTAAAGCCATTTGCAGCCAAAGTCCATTCTGTTAAATCTGGTAACGTATTAGTTTCTTCGTCAACTGTTTTTACAGATTCAATCCAGCTCATCCAAAGTGACATTGAGTCTAAATCGCTCCATGTGTCCCATACATTTTCAAGAGGCGCATTAACAACTGTTATTACGTCATGTTTTAGCCAAGTACCCATTAATTAACTTACTGCGAGATTTTTTGCTAATTCGGCTTTCTTCTCTAAAATTGCGGCGGCAGCTAAATGACCACTCATTGTAGCTCCCTCCATAGAGTCTATATAATCTTGTTTTGTATAACTACCAGCCATGAAGAAATTAGATATAGATGTTTTTTGATCGGGTCTGAAAGGTTCCATACCGGGAGCTTCTCTGTAGAGTGATTGTGGAATTTGTACCACATTACTCCAAAGCAATTTAAGGTTTTTTGAAGATGGGAATAGACGGCGAACCTCTTTATCAATTTCTTTTGTAATTCTTTCTGTGGATCTTCCCATCCATCTATCGCCAGGAGTTAAAACACATTGGAGAAGCGATCCCATATCTTTTTTTCTATAGTCAGCTGGACTTGCTAGTGCTAAATCAGCAAAACAACTGAAAGAGGCATCAGCAGAATAAAGAAGGTTATCTAGTCCAATTGGTTCGTTTCCAGTATTATCTTTTTGTAATTCAGTAACCCAACCGTCATATCTTAATTGGATTGTGGCAACAGCTACAGCTCTAAGTTTTTTTAAACCTTCAAATTCTTTAAATTGATACCATTCTTTTGGAATTATTTTTTTTATTCCAGGAACATCACAGGCAGCTAGAAATTTATCTGCAAACACTGCTTTAATTCCTTCAGGAGAAGATATTTTTAATTGATTTACTGAAAAATAGGAAGATTCCTTTTCATAAATGATTTCTTCTACCTTATGGTTAAGATGTATTTTTGCTCCTTTGTTTGTGATGTAGTCGACGATAGGTTGAGTTAACCACTTATGTGGGGAACCTTTTAAAAGATTAAGTTTTGAGGCTTCTGTTTTTGAAGCAAACATCATGAATATAGTTAGCATGCATCTTGCTGAAATATCTTTGCAATTAATAAAACCTAATGCATATGCGATAGGATCCCACATTCTTTCTAAACTTTTTTCACTTCCACCATGGTTTAAAAACCATTCTTTAAAACTAATTCTATCTAGATCTCTAATTATTTTCATTGCGCCTTCATAGTCTATCAATCCTCTAACGATTGGACTTGTCCCTAAAGCTAAGGCATTTCTGAACTTATCTACCCAGGTAAGTTGTTCGGTGGTAAAAAAAGCTTTAAGTCCGTTAAATGGAGCACCTAAAGGGAATCTGAAGTCTAACGATTTTAAATTACCACCATTATTGATAAATAGATGAGTATGATCTTTCGGGAGTAAATTGTCTAGAGCTCCCACTTTTTTCATTAATTTAAAAAGATTTGCATAATTGTAAAAAAATACATGTAAACCCATTTCTATGTGGTTGCCATCCTTATCTTCCCAACTTCCTACTTTACCTCCCCAAAATGACCTGCTCTCGTAAATTTCTACTTCGTGTCCTTCATCAACTAAATTGACTGCTGCTGTAAGACCAGCTAATCCGGAACCAACTATTGCAATTTTCACTTTTTCTTAGAATTATAACAAATCAAGTTTGGATAACGTTTGTTCTATGCATCATATCGATTAAGTTTTTATATTATAAATAGTAGAAATCCCTTGTTTATGGAAAATGTAGAAGTTAAACAGGAAATTAAAAATTCTGATGATGGCAAAGGTATCTTAATTACGAATGATGCTATAGAACAAATTTCAAATTTATTGAAGGGCCAAAGTGATGAAAAAGCACTAAGGGTAGGAGTGAGATCTGGCGGTTGTAGTGGGATGAGTTATACGATGGATTTTATAGGAACTGATGAAATAAATCCCGATGATAAAGTTTATGATTATTCATTAAAAACTGATCAAAGCTTTCAAGTTGTTTGTGATCCTAAAAGTCTTTTATATATTTATGGAATGCAGTTAGATTTTAGTAAGGAATTAATTGGAGGTGGCTTTAATTTTGTGAATCCCAATGCTTCTCAAACTTGCGGTTGTGGAAGTTCTTTTGCAGTTTAATAAATAATGAATAACGAAATTAATCCCATCGAAGAGGATTTTAATGCAGCTTTATCAAGATATAAAGCAGGGCAAGAATTAATCCCAATAGTTCAGGATTTTCAAAAAATTATACAGCAAATCCCAAATCATTTTGCTGCTTGGACTTGTTTATCATGGCTTCAATTACTTTTGAAAAATAATGAAGAAGCTTTGTCAGCGGCTAGACAAGCTGTTCGATTAAATCAGCAAGATCCACAAGCAAGAATGAATTTGTCTTTAGCTCTTTTGGCTACAAATAATAAAGGTGTTAGGGATCATATTGAGTTAATAAAAAAAATGTCTATGATGATGCCAGATGTGAAAAGTGAGTTGAAAGAATCTGTTGAAGACGGATTAAGTAGATATCCAGATTGGCCTGAGTTAACCAAAGTAAAAAAATGGTTGGAATTTTAAATTGTTTAAGATTTTAATTTTAAGTAATGGGCATGGAGAAGATCTATCAGGCAGTCTAATAGCTAAACAATTCTTAAAAAGTGGTTATTCAATTCATGCTTTGCCAATTGTTGGTATGGGAAACCATTACGAAAAAGAAAAAATTAAGATTATCGGTAAAACTAAGGAATTTAGAACTGGAGGAATTGGTTATAATTCCCTTAAGGGAAGATTTACTGAGATATTAGGAGGAGAAATATTTTATCTTCTAAAAAAATTATATTTAACTTTTAAAATAAGAAAAAAATATGATTATTTTTTTGTAGTTGGAGATATTGTGCCAGTTTTTTTTGCATGGGTTTGTAAGAAAGATTTTTTTACATATCTAGTTGCTTATTCCAGCCATTATGAAGGGAAGTTGAAATTACCATGGCCTTCTAAATTTTTCTTGCTCTCACAAAAAGCAAAAAAAATATATACGAGAGATTCCCTTACAGCTAACGATTTAACATTGCAATTAAAAAAGAAAGTGTCTTTTTTAGGCAACCCATTTATGGATAAGTTTTTTCCTAGAAACAAAGAATTAAATAAAGATGAATTTAGCGTTGGATTATTTCCAGGAAGTAGATTCCCTGAGATTTTAGATAATTTTGTTTTGATTTTAGAGGTATTAGAGGCATTGTCAGATTTAAAATATTTTAAAAAAATTCAGTTTAATTTTGCAATAGTTAATGCTCTATCTTCATCAAAAATAAAGGAGATATTTCAAAAAAGAGGATGGTTAAAAATAGAAAATATAAAAGATAATAATCTCTTGAAATTCCAATATAAATTTTTAGAAGTCAATATATATTGGAATAATTTTGACAAAATATTATCGAAAAGTAGATGCTGTATTAGCATGGCAGGAACAGCAGCAGAGCAAGCGATTGGATTAGGAAAACCGGTTATTCAGATTGAAGGTAAAGGTCCACAATTTACAAAAACTTTTGCAGAAGCGCAAAGACGTTTGCTTGGAAAATATGTTTTTTGTGCCAGTAATTATAAAGATAAAAATGATCAAATCAATCAGACAATTAAATTGATCATAAAAATAATATACCTTATACAGCTAAATAAGAAGTTTATGATCTCATGTAATGAAAATGCTAAAAAAAGACTCGGTGAAAACAAGGCTTGTCTTAAAATGGTTGATGATATGAATATTGTTATAAAAAATGACTAAGGAGAATAATCAAAATAAGTTAAAACAAATTATCGATAATTTGTTATTAATAAATTTATTTACAGTCATTTTTTTTGCAATATTTTTTATTTTTGCAATCATCATGCAATTTAATGGGATATTTATTTTTATTAATTTTATTCAGATAGTTTGGAATCCTCTAGTAGTTCCATTGATAACAATTCTTATTATTGGTGCTTTAGTAAACGGTATTAATTCTTGGTGGAGGCGTAAATTGCTTTCTCAAGAAGAGGATATTTAAAATTATAATTTTTGATTTTACTGCTAATTACTTTTTGTCCTTCTAAAACAACTTTCGCTCCATCTCCTAACAATATTTTTAAAACCGCTCCAGGCACTGGAAGTAAATTAGGTCTATTCAGACATTTGCCTAAAGTCTGAGAAAATTCTCTCATTAATACTGGATTTGGTGCAACGGCATTAAATACTCCCGAATACTTTTTATCAACTAATGCTTGAATAATTAATGCACATAAATCAGTTCTATGAATCCAACTCATCCATTGCTTACCATCTCCAATTGGTCCACCTAATCCAACTTTAAATATAGGGAGCATTTTTCCTAATGCTCCTCCGTCTTTCTCTAGAACAATTCCAATTCTAAAAATAACTAACCTTGAGAAAAATGGTTTTTCAGCTGCGACCGCTTCCCATTTTTTGCAAAGATTAGATAAAAAGTCTTTCCCTCCAGGACTATTTTCAGTGAATTCACTAGACAAACTTGTACCGTAATAACCTATAGCTGATCCATTTATAATGATTTTTGGGTTTATTTTAAAATTTTTAAGGGTCTTCATCATAAATTTAGTGGTGTTAATACGACTATTTTCAATCTCCTGTTTTTGTTCAGAAGTCCAATTTTTTTCTGCTATGGGTTCTCCCATTAAGTTAATAATTCCATCTGTCTCTTTTAAAATATTTAGAAGATTTTCGTTATTCCAGTTTTTTTCTTTTGATAAATTTATTTGAAAAAATTTAAACTTGTTGAAATCTAAATCAAGCTTTAATTTACTAATGGGTTTTCTACTTACAATGTATATTTCGTGATTTTCATTGAGTAATGTTGGTACTAATTCTTTACCAATAAATCCAGTGCAACCAAGTAGTAAAAGACGCATATCTTATAGATGTTTATCATTTAAGGCTATTAAATTTTTTAGACGTTTGTAATTATTATTCCAGTATAAATTTTTTTCAATAGTTTTCAAACAAGTTTTTGTATAATGAGTTTCAAATAACTTTCTTGAATTTATTATGACAGATTCTATTCCAAAGAAACCTCTCAGGAAAGGAAGCTTAGTTTTTGTCGATAGAGAAAATTATATAAAAAGCATCGAAGCGCTAGCCAGTGATTATGATCTACCTAATTATGTCTTTGAAGGTCCTGGAGAGATTCTTTCTGTCAAAGACGAATATGCTCAGGTTCGATGGCGTAGACCTGTTCCAGATGTTTGGTTGAAATTAGATCAACTTGAAGAATATATTCAATAAAATTTTTATATCTAAAAGTTTTTATTTTTTTTCTCTATAGACATCTTTGATTGTATTCTTTTTGCTTCTTTGATCATTTCTTTGCCATCAAATAAATAATTATCTACGTATCCTTGTGTATATCTATCAAATTCTGATAGCGCATCTTTAACTTTTGAAAAACAATGATAAAGATTGAGGCCTAAAGCTGAAATAGACTTTGGAACTATTTTTTTGTTATAAATTTTTTCAACTTTTTCTATTTTCTTTTGTGAAAGCATTATATAACTGCAAAAATTTTCCATTAGTTGGTCATCATATGGATCCGCAGATAATTCTTTTATTTCATTATTCAAAGGTTTAATGATTTGACTAATTAATCTATTTATCGGACTATAAATTTCTTTAATCCATGTTTCAACTTCTTTGTCCTTAATTGAAGAATTATATTTTTTTGAATTAAATTTCTCTTCCCAATTTTCATTTAATGAATCAATTGATGAACTGGAAGAGAAAAAACTGCTATCGTATTGTTTCTTTTTGATAGGGTCATTTAGAGTTTCCCAGGCATTTTGTATTGCAAGAAATCGTTCTTTCTTGCCGCCTGCATCAGGATGATGTTGTTTAACTAAAGAGCGATATGAAGATTTAATTTCACTTTTGGTTGCATTTTTTTTTAGACCTAATTCTTCATATAAATTTTTTCTCATTTTAAAAAATTATACATTAGAGATAACCATCTTTTCTGGCTTGAATTGAGGTATTAGATTCAAACATTGCTGTTGATAAATATCTTTCTCCAAAACTTGGAAGAATAACTATCAATCTTTTATTAATTAGTTCTTTTCTTTTTCCGATTTTTATAGTTGCCGCTAAAGCTGCACCGCTGCTGATACCAGATAAAAGACCTTCCAATCGAGCTAATAAACGCCCATAATAAAATGCTTCATCGTCATCTATTTTGATTATTTCATCAATTAATTTAGTATTAAGTACCTTCGGTACGAAACCCGCGCCAATTCCTTGAATCGAATGAGATCCTGCTTTTCCCCCTGAAATCACAGCACTTTTTTTGGGCTCTACGGCATAAATTTTGCAATTTGGATTCACTTTTTTCAAAAAACGTGCACAACCAGTAATTGTTCCTCCTGTGCCTACTCCTGTAACTAGTCCATCTAAATTGTTATTGGATTGGGACCATATTTCTTGGGCCGTCGTTCTTTCATGAATATCTGGATTAGCAAAGTTTTCAAACTGATTAAATTGATAGCTATTTGCAATGGTTGAAGATAACTCATTAGCTAAATCTAAAGCTCCTTTCATTCCGGCTTTCCCTGGTGTTAGCTGTAATTCAGCGCCATATGCTCTTAACATTGCCCTTCTTTCAATACTCATCGTATCCGGCATAGTTAATATCAATTTATAGCCTTTTGCTGCGGCAACCATTGCTAGTGCGATGCCAGTATTCCCACTAGTTGCTTCTATTAAAGTTGTTTTATCTGGTGTTATTAATCCTTCTTCTTCAGCTTTACACAACATTGAATAAGCGATCCGATCCTTAACGGAAGCTGATGGATTGAAACTTTCGAGTTTGGCTATTATTTCTGGATAACAATCAAAATACTTTCTGATTCGATTTAATTTTACTAATGGGGTATTTCCAACTAGAGAAGTTATATCATTTGCTATTTCCATGAAATTATTTTTTAAAATGCAAAATAAAATCTCCTACACTTATAATAAATATATTTAAACGTCTTTTATATAATTTTCTAAAAAGAATTTAATTTTAATAACTTCCTCCTTAAAAATATTTAGTAATATAAGAGGTAGTTTTTATTATGATTATGTATTCGTTAGAACTAAGTCTGAGATATTCACCTTTTCCAATATCAATTCAGAAGAAGGAATTTGATGATGTTAAACGAATTTATGATGAAATAAAAAGTTATATGAATGAAACTTCAGAATCCTCAAACTTGATCGAATTAAGGTGTGACAAAGTGCAAGATAAATTAATTGCTGTAAGAGCTAAAGAAATCATTTCTGTTCAGATGTATGAAAAATCTTCAGTTGCAGGAGGAGCTAAAAGACCAGGATTTTCTCTTAACATAGATTAATAGAATTAATGAGAGATTCCCTTAAAAATGAAATACCTCATATTAAATTCAAAGATGTTTCTTTTTCATATCTTGGAGAAAAAGAAAATTTAATTTTTAAATGTAACTTCTCAATAAAAAAACCTGGATTTTGGATGATCGTAGGTAAAAACGGAAGCGGAAAAAGTACTCTTTTAAAATTAATTAATGGAATAATCAAACCAAAAAATGGTGTCATTGATTCTAATGCAAATATTGGCATGGTGTTTCAAAACCCTGATCATCAAATATTGATGCCAAACTGTAGGAGCGAACTTCTGATAAATATTAATCAGAATATAAGTCAAAATGAAATTAATAAAAAAATTGAATATGTGCTTGATCAGGTAGGAATGACTGGTTTTGAAAAAAGACCAGTTCATACTTTGAGCGGCGGACAAAAACAACGCTTAACTATTGCATGTGCTCTGATTAGTAATAGAAACTTTATTCTTTTAGATGAGCCTACAGCTTTACTTGATCAAACCAGCCAATTAAAAGTTTTACAAACTATTAAAAATCTTACAAGTGACCATAAAAAACCTTTATCAGCTTTGTGGATTACTCATCGTTATGAAGAATTAACTTATGCTGATGCAGTAGCAGAGTTGAAAAATGGTTTTTTATCTAGCTGGCAAGAACCATCAAAATTTCAATATAATTAACCCTTCTACTTGTCATAAGGTACTTTAAAGAGCTAAATTCATTCTATATTCCTCGGTAGCTCAGCGGTAGAGCGATCGACTGTTAATCGATTGGTCGCAGGTTCGAATCCCGCCCGGGGAGTTTATAAATTTTAGAAGTTATTTGAGTCACCTTAAAAAGGTGACTTTTTTATTTCTTTTATTCCTTTTTGTTAAATAGTGGTTAGCCAAAGATATAATCAAGTATATTTTTTACAATATTAAGAACAGTATATAGAACATGAAAAATAATCAAAATTTGCTTTTATAATAATAAGTTTGAAATTAAAATATTGTATATTAAGAACAGTAATTAGAACATTTACTAAATTCTCTAGAAAAATGAAACAATAAGCTCTTTGACTGATTTTCATTTTTTAAAATTAAGAGATATTTTTGTTTATATTTTTTGAATTACAACACTATTTAGGAAATTTAGTCATCCCACATATCCTTTTTCTCTTTATCCAAATTATTCCTTTCAAGGAATTCTATTCTTTGCTTCTGAGAATTTATTTCTGTTTCAATTACGTTTTTTTCGTCAATATATTTTGTTTGTATTTCTAAGATATTTATTTCAAATTGTTCTCCAAAAAAATCTGACATTTCTCTCCATGCCTCCATTTCCTCTTCTTTGCCAATAGTATCGTTTATCTGATGAGAAATAATTTCTAATACATATTGTTTAAGTTCTTTATGACTCATCGATTCAACTTTTTTTTGAATGTAAAGTTCTTTAAGAGTTTCTAGTTGTTTTTTTGATAAATCAGAATAGATAATATGCTTCTTTTTCATAAATACTTAAAATTTTTTTTAATATAGACAAAATTATGAGTTTAAACATTTTGAAGAAATTTAAAATTTTCAACTTATTCAATTCCCATTTTAAAAATGATTATCTCAATGTAATTGAATTCTTCTAAACCTTATAACCTTATAGTGGCAATCTGAATTAGATATTCTTTTAATTTGAACCATTATTTTGTTCTAATATTCCTTTGATTATTAAGAAAAAGTGAATAAAATCGAAAGAAATTCTAAAATTTTAACTTTTTTAAAATTTGCAATTTCTAGCTAATTCCTTGCTATCAATAAGTTATTTGATAAATCAAATTGATAAAATTGTTTACAGTAATTCAGCAATATTTATAAATTCTTGAGAGAATCATAATACTAAAACTTAATTTTAATTTAATAGTTCATAAATATGAAAATTTCAATCCTTTTAATTGAAGATGATCGTGATATGCGTGATTTAGTGGCTAGGCATTTGGAACATTCTGGTTTCGATGTCCAAAAAGCTGAAGATGGTATTAAAGGTCAAGCATTAGCTCTTCAATATTCACCAGATTTAATACTTCTAGATTTAATGCTGCCAAGTGTAGATGGATTAACTTTATGCCAGCGACTCAGAAGAGATGAAAGAACATCGAATATTCCAATTCTGATGATAACTGCATTAGGTGGTCTTAAAGATAAAGTGACTGGGTTTAATTCTGGAGCAGATGATTACATTACTAAGCCATTTGATTTAGAAGAATTACATGTACGCATAAAAGCATTATTAAGGAGAACCAATAGAGCACAATTGAGTTCTAGTAACCAGCAAGAAATATTAAATTATGGTCCTTTAACTCTTGTTCCGGAAAGATTTGAAGCTATTTGGTTTGAATCTCCTGTAAGATTAACGCATCTTGAATTTGAACTTCTTCACTGTCTTTTGCAGAGACATGGTCAAACTGTATCACCAGCACTAATTCTTAAAGAAGTATGGGGATATGAACCTGATGATGATATTGAGACAATAAGAGTTCATATTAGACACTTACGTACTAAGCTAGAGCCTGATCCACGTAAGCCAATTTATATAAAAACTGTTTATGGTGCTGGATATTGTCTTGAGTTACCTATTGGAGCTCAAGTTGAAACTGCGAGGCAAGAATTTATTCAGACAAGAAATCCTGATTTGATCAATTCTGCGGTAGATTAATTTCATATATCTTCCATTGAAATTTTTAAAAAGGTAATTTCCCATGCCAATCTTGGCTGTATCTTTTTTTTTAACAGCAATTTTAAATTTTCAAGTTTTTTAACTAAATCACTATTTTTTGTTTTTCTCCACCAAATACTTTGTATTAAATTGACTAAACAAATCTGTTGATGATTTTCCAATTCTTCAGATATCAATTTAGATACTTCTAATATTTCCAGACTATTTTTTATTGGAGAATCTAATTTCCTGATAATTTCATCTGAAAAATCATTCCAAATTTCAATATTTTTCAATAATTGATTTGGAGATCCATTCGCAGAGTTTATTAAATCTTCAAAATTGAATTTTGTATTGATATTTAATTTCGAAGTATCTAAATAATCTTTTACAATTGACTTTATTTGTTTACTAGAAAATGATCGAAATCTGATGATTTGACATCTTGAGATGATCGTATCTAATAGAAGATTTAATTTAGATGTTAGTAAGATAAAAATGCCGTTACTAGGTTCTTCTAAAGTTTTCAAAAGGCAATTAGAGGCAGCTTCGTTTAAGAGGTGTGCATCAATAATTAAAACAATTTTTTTTTCTGAATTTATTGATTTTTGACCAAGAAAAGTTTTAATATGACGTACTTGCGCAATCTTAATAATCTCAGATCCACTTTTTATTGTTTTTTCAAGATCGGAACTTCCTGAACTTTTAGTTGCCAAAGGAGAATTAGGTTCGATAATTAGAAAATCCGGATGATTATTGTTGTTAATTTTCTCTTCAACATTTTCGCGCGGTGAAGTTTGTTTGAAAATCTCTTTTATAAATCGAAGAGCAGTTTGCTTCTTCCCTAATCCTTCAGCACCATAAAAAATATAACCATTAGCAAATGATTTATTTTTTATTATGTTGTTTAGGCAGGTATTAACTTCTTCATTAAATAAAAAATTATTTTTTTTAACCTCAATCATTTGTTATTAGAAAAATTATTTATTATGGTCTCTTTAATTTGATTAGAAATAGTTTTAATATTTTGTGAGGCAGAGATCACCTTCCAGTTTTTTTCGTTGGCAATTAGTTTGAAGCCTTCATTTACTTTTTTTAAAAAGTTAATACCTTCTGACTCTATCCTATCTGGGATTTCATTTTTTCTTCGGAATATACTTTCTTCTGGAGAAATTTCTAAGAAGAAAGTTAGATCAGGAGATTCTCCTTGACACACAATAGATTCAATATTTTTGATTATTTCTAAGTTTATATTTCTTCCATAACCTTGATAAGCCAGTGTGGAATCGGAAAATCTATCACTTATTACCCAATCGTTGTTATTTAAAGCAGGTGAAATAATTTTTGAAACGTGTTCAGCTCTATCAGCAGAATAAAGCAATAATTCCGCAAGCGATGAAGGTTTGTTACTTTCACTATTTTCGAGAATCAGCTCTCTAAGTTTTTTCCCTAATAGACTGCCTCCCGGCTCCCTTGTTGTGATTAATTTAGAACCTTTATTAATTAGACCACTATTAGGAAGCCATTTAGATAGTTCATCTATTTGGGTAGTCTTACCACATCCATCAATACCCTCAATTACGATAAATTTTCCTTTCATTTAATCCAAAGATAGAGCATTAATTACAACTGTAATAGAGCTAGTAGCCATCAATAATGCTGCTATTGAAGGAGTTAGAAGAATGCCGTATTTAGGGAATAAAATGCCGGCTGCTAAGGGTATTGCTACTAAGTTGTAACCAAAAGCCCATATTAGATTTTGCTTGATTTTTCTTATTGTTTTTTTTGAAAGATTTAATGCATAGGGTAATCCATTTAGCTGATCTCCCATCAATACAACATCTGCATTTGCCTTGGCTATTTGAGTTCCTGATCCTACCGCAATTCCTAAGTTTGAGGATGCTAAGGCTGGTACATCATTAATGCCATCTCCAATCATTGCTACTTTATTATTGATTTTTAATTTTTCTATAGTCTTCAGTTTCATTTCAGGAAGAAGATCCCATTTTACTTCTGTTTCTTTACAACCAATTTTTTTTGCTAGAGCTAAAACTGTTTGTTTTCTATCTCCACTTAAAATATTAATTTTAAATTTGTTTTCTCTCAATTTCTGAACTGTTTTAATTGAATCATCTCTCAGTAAATCTCCTAACAAGATAAAGCCTAATAACTTTTCTTTGATACTTACTCCAATGATTGTGTTAGTTTTTGTCTCTTCATTTTCAATGATTTTTTTTGCATCACCATCAATCATTATTCCTTGGCTTATTAGCCATTCAATGTTTCCAATATTGACAAGTCCATCAATTGAATCAAGTTCTCCAGAAATACCTCTACCTGAATGGGTGAAAATTTTCTTTATTGGAAATAAACTTAAATTTTGTTTTTTTGCGGCTTGAATTAAGGCAGTAGCTATTGGATGTCTGCTTTCCTTTTCTAAACTGGCAGCTACTCTTAATAAAAATGAATTATCATCATTATTTTTATAATCAACAATGAAAGGCTTGCCTTTTGTTAAAGTACCTGTTTTGTCAAAAATAATATAATTAATTTTTGAAGCCATTTCTATTTTGTCCCCACCTTTAAATAAAACCCCTTTTTTTGCTGCTTTACCAGATGCGACAGTTATTACAGTTGGGGTTGCTAAACCTAATGCACAAGGACAAGCTATTACTAAAACAGCAATTGACAATTGAATTGCTAAACTCAAGAAACTCTCCGCATTACTACCAAGAGAACTATGAAGTGTATGGCTGGAGTGAGTTATGAATTGATGATTATGACTTAATAGATCAGGCCAAATGTTTCTTGCCCCCTTCCACCAAAAGAAGAAAGTTAGAGTAGCAAAAATAAGTACAAAGTAAGTAAATTTGCCTGCAATTTCATCAGCAATTCCTTGGATGCGAGGTTTTTTAGCATTTACAGACTCGATAAGAGTTACTAGTTTTGCAAGAGAAGAATCCCTTCCGACTTTTTGTACTTCAAGTCTAAGAGTTGAATTAAGATTTAAAGATCCACTAGATAAATTTTCGCCTTCTTTTACTTCAATAGGTTTGGATTCTCCAGTAATATGTGAAACATCAACATATGAATTTCCCTGAGTAACAATGCAGTCAGCGGGTACTCTGTCTCCTGCTAAAACTTGAATCTCTTGATTAGGTCTTAAAGTGTTTACTCTTATTGACTTTATTTGATTATCTTCTGTATAGATATTTGCCATTTCAGGTTGCAGATCTAATAACTCACCAATGGATGAACCAGTTTGATATCTAGCTCTCTCTTCTAAGAAACGCCCAATTAGAATAAATCCTAAAAGCATAACTGGTTCATTAAAAAAACAAGGAAAACCAGTGGCAGGAAATATCAATGATAGAAGACTCGTTGTATATGCGCTTGTTACTCCAAGAGCTACTAAAGAATCCATATCCGGACGGTTCTTAATAAATGATTTAAATCCATTAATAATTATTCCTCTACCAGGAAACAATAAAGCTAATGTAGCTAATGAAGCGTGAAAAAATATATTACCTATTATTGGAAAATTTATATATCTTCCTTCTGCTAAATGACCTATACCTGAAAATAATAAAAGTAATAGGGCAAAAGTTAGTTTTTTCCATTGATTATTCCATGTCTTTTTTTTTTCTAATTCTGCTTTATTTATTTTTTTTGAAAAATCATTTATGTAAATCTTTGCTGGGAAACCATTCTCTTTTAGATTTTCTAGAACTGCTTCTATTTCTATATGTTTCTGAGTGATTTCAAAATATGCACTTTCAGTGAGTAAATTAACAGAAACATTTTCTATACCATCAGAGTTATTCAATATTTTTTCAACGGTACTAACACAACCTCCGCACTTCATTCCTGTAATACTTAATTGAATGCTCTCCATATTTTTAACGATAGAAGCAAATTAATGCTTAACCTCTTTTTTAACTATAATAATAAATGTAATAGACTTTTTAAATAGTTATTTTTTAAATTACTATATTAATTTTATTAGATTTAGAGCAGTGCCTAGTAATCAAAACAGAGACAATTTTATTGATAAAGCTTTTACTGTAATTGCTGAATCTATAGTAAAAATAATGCCTATTGCAGAGAAAGAAAAAAAGGCATACATCTATTATAGAGATGGCCTAGCTGCACAAAATAATGGGGATTATTCGGAAGCATTAGAGTATTATCAAGAGAGTTTACTTCTTGAAGAAAATAAAATAGATAGGGGCGAGACTTTAAAAAATATGGCAATAATATACATGAGTAACGGTGAAGAGGATTTGTCTATTGAAACTTATGAAAAAGCTCTACTAGAAAATCCTAAACAGCCATCATGTCTTAAAAATATAGGTTTAATTTATGAAAAAAGGGGGAGATACGCTGAGCAAAGTGGTGATTTAGATCAAAGAGATATTTGGTTTGATAAAGCTGCTGAAGTCTGGTCTAAAGCAGTGAGACTTTATCCCGGTGGGTATCTAGATATTGAGAATTGGTTGAAAAACTCAGGCAGAAGCTCAATTGATATGTACCTTTGATTTTTTATTTTGATAAGGAATAATCAACTGCTTCTTTAATATTGGATATCTCTTTGATATTTATTAAATTTTGAAAATTATTATTTAGTTTCTCCTCTAGTTTTGGCACTACGATATTTTTGATCCCTAGTCTTACAGCTTCTTCTATCTTTATCCGAAGGTTATTCGATTTTCTAACCTGACCGCTCAAACCTAATTCCCCAATAAATGAGCTACTAGCCAAAGGAGGAAGATTTTTAAAACTTGATAAAATTGATATTGCTACACCTAAGTCAGATGATGGATCATTAATCTCAAAACCCCCACCAGTTGCTATGTAACAGTCAAATTCAGATAATTTTATCCCTACATGTTTTTCAATAACAGCTAGAATTTGATGCAATCTATTTATGCTTATTCCAGTTGTAGTACGTCTTGGGTTACTGTAGAAAGTTTTATTTACTAGTGCTTGTATATCAACTGCTAATGGTCGAGTGCCTTCATTTGTAATCGTAGTTGTTACACCTGAAATGTTTTCTTTATTTGTAAAAATTGAACTTGGGTTTTTTATCTCTCGTAAACCCTCTTCAAGCATTTCAAAAATTCCAATCTCGAAGGTCGATCCAAATCGATTTTTTATACTTCTTAGTAATCTATGCGAGGAAACATTATCTCCTTCAAAGTTTATTACTGTATCAACTAAATGCTCTAGAGTTTTAGGGCCAGCTAAAGCACCATCTTTGGTTACATGACCAATTATTAGAAGAGCGATATTATTGTCTTTGGCAAGATTTTGCAATTCAGATGAACATTCTCTAACTTGAGAAACCGATCCTGGAGAACTCTGCATTTCGTGATTTTGGATGGCTTGAATACTATCAATAATTGCGAAACTTGGATTTACACGTTTGATCTCTTCAATAATTAGGGATAAATTGGTTTCTGCAAAAATTTGTAAATCAATACTGTTTTGATTTAATCTTTCCCATCTAATTTTTACTTGTTCTAAAGATTCTTCTGCAGTTATATATAAAACTTTCTCATTAAGAGATATTTTTCCTGCTGATTGAAGAACTATTGTGCTTTTACCTATACCTGGTTCTCCTCCTAGTAACACAACAGATCCAGGTACAATTCCACCTCCAAGCACTCGATCAAGTTCTCTAAAACCACTTGTAAATCTTGATATTTTTTTTGATGAAATCTCGTTAAACGGTATAGATTTTTTATTATTTTTTATATTCTTTATTTCTTGATATTTAGACCTCTTACTTTTTATTTCTTCAACAATGGAATTCCATGCATTGCAATTTAGGCATCTACCAAAGTATTGAGAAGTTTCAGATCCGCAATTCTGACAAATAAAAGTTGATAATTTGCTAGACATTTAGTCTCTGCATGAAATAATGGAACTAGAATGTTTGGGATATTGCCCCTCTACAAGTTAGATTAGGTTAATAATAAATTCTCCTACTGATTAGCTAATAGAAACAAATGGCTCTATCTAGTCAAACTAAAGAAACTATTCTTGTCGCAGATGATGAGGCAAGTATTAGAAGAATTCTGGAGACACGTCTCTCCATGATTGGCTACAAAGTTGTAACTGCAAGTGATGGTAAAGAAGCACTAAAGTTATTTAAAGATTATGAACCTGATTTAGTAGTACTTGACGTCATGATGCCAAAACTAGATGGTTATGGAGTTTGTCAAGAGTTAAGGAAAGATTCTGATGTTCCAATTGTCATGTTAACTGCATTAGGAGATGTTGCAGATAGGATAACAGGTTTAGAATTAGGGGCTGATGATTACGTAGTAAAACCATTTAGCCCAAAGGAGTTAGAAGCTAGAATTAGGTGCGTTCTTAGAAGAATCGACAAAGAGCAAATTCCTGGAATGCCTAATTCAGGATTAATTTTGGTTACGGATATAAAAATTGACACAAATCGAAGACAAGTTTTTAAAAGTGATGAGAGAATTAGATTAACTGGTATGGAGTTTAGTCTCTTAGAGCTTTTGGTGAGCAGGTCAGGAGAGCCATTTAGTAGAGGAGAGATTTTGAAAGAAGTTTGGGGATATACTCCCGAGAGACATGTAGATACAAGAGTAGTCGACGTTCATATATCAAGATTAAGATCCAAACTGGAGGCTGATCCAGCAAATCCGGAATTGATATTGACAGCAAGGGGTACAGGATATCTTTTTCAACGGATCGTCGATATTGCTCCCTTTGATGGTAAATAAATGAGGAAAGAAACAGCGCAAAAAATTAACAAGCCAAGAGCTATTAGAAGATTAGTAATTTGGTACAAAAGAAATTCGGCGGTGACTTCTATAGTTGATACTGCTGCTAGTTCTGCAGCAACGGCTAGCAATGTTGCGGGTAATATGGTTTCTGGTGCTGGATCAGTAGTAACCACAGCTAGTAATGTTGCAGGCAATGTAGCAGGTAATGTTGCAGGTAATGTAGTTTCAAGTGCTGAATCTGTTGTTAATACTGCTAGTAGTGTAGTTTCAAATGCTAGTTCAATAGCTAAAAATACATTACAGCCATTAGTTTTTGACCCATTAAAAAGATTACAAAATAACGATAATATTTTAGATAAGGTTGAAGACATTCAATCTAAAAGAATTTGGATCGCAGTTGATGGTATGGGTGGAGATTATGCTCCCGGGCCAATTCTAGAAGGCTGCCTCGAAGCAATAAGTAGATTTCCAATAAATATAAAGTTTGTCGGCAAAATTGAAAAAGTTAAAGATGCAGCAGAAAAAAATGGTTCAGCAGAATTATTAGAAAATGAAATTAATAATAATCGTCTTGAATTAATTGATAGTGGAGAGCCTATTGGGATGAATGAAGAAGCTACTGCAGTCAGAAAAAGGAAAAATGCAAGTATAAACGTTGCAATGGACTTAGTGAGAAATAATAAAGCTGAAGCTGTTTACTCAGCTGGTAATTCAGGTGCCATGATGGCTTCTGCCATATTTAGAATTGGAAGATTGAAAGGGATTGACAGACCAGCTATAGGAGCATTATTTCCAACAAGGGATCAAACTCGCCCTGTATTAGTTTTAGATGTTGGTGCAAATACTGATTGTAAGCCATCTTATCTGCATCAATTTGCTCTTCTAGGTAACATTTATGCAAAAGATGTCTTACAAGTTAAAAAACCGAGAATAGGTCTTTTAAATATTGGAGAAGAAGAATGCAAAGGTAATGATTTATCCCTAAAAACGTTTGAATTATTATCTTCTGAAAAAAGTTTTGATTTTGGAGGTAATTGTGAAGGGCGAGATGTATTATCAGGTAACTTCGATGTAGTAGTTTGTGATGGATTTACTGGAAATATATTATTGAAATTTCTTGAATCTGTGGGAGGAGTTTTATTAGATATTTTGAGATCTGAGCTTCCACGTGGAAGGCGGGGGAAAGTTGGTTCAGCTTTTTTAAGAAGTAATCTACTTAGAATTAAGAAAAGATTAGATCATGCCGAACATGGAGGAGCTTTATTACTTGGGGTGAATGGTATTTGCGTTATTGGTCATGGAAGTAGCAAATCTTTATCAGTAGTTAGTGCTCTTAGATTGGCCCACTCTGCAGTGAATCATGGTGTTATGGACAATTTAAATCAACTTCAAAAGCTTCAAGTTTTAAATTCATAAAACATATTGAGTCAAATTTATGTTTGACTAATATAAGTAACTAAAAAACTCTTTTGGAAGGAATAAATTTTAATCAGATTGGAGTGTCATTCAAGGGAAGTGGAAGTTATGTACCTGATCAAATCCTAACCAATCAAAAAATTAGTCAAAAGGTTGATACAAGCAATGAATGGATACAATCTAGAACTGGTATTTCTGAGAGAAGAATCTCGAGCGAAGAAGATAATGTTACTGAGATGGGTTATAAGGCTGCTCTAGCTGCTATAGAAATGGCTAATTGGGATATTAAAACGATTGATTTGATTGTTTTAGCTACTTCTACTCCGCATGATTTATTTGGATCAGCCCCATCCATTCAAGCTAAATTAGGGGCAGTTAATGCTGTAGCTTTCGATTTAACTGCAGCTTGTAGTGGCTTTTTATTTGCCTTAATAACAGCCTCACAATTTTTAAAAGGGGGTAGTTTTAAAAGGACTATTGTTATTGGAGCAGATCAATTATCAAGTTTTGTTGATTGGAATGATAGAAGAAGTTGTATTCTCTTTGGAGATGGTGCCGGTGCATTGGCAATTGAAGCCACAAATAAATTTGATAATTTTATAGGTTTTGATATGAGAACTGATGGGAGAAGGGGTTCTTTTCTTAATCTTCCATCAAAAAATAATAAGGATTCAATAGTGGATGAAATTGACTTTTTAAGTGGAGGTTTTTCTCCAATTCAGATGAATGGTCAGGAAGTTTATAAATTCGCAGTTAAAGAAGTCCCCCTAATTCTTCAAAAGTTGTTGAAAAAAATGAAATATAATTCTGATCAAGTTGATTGGCTCTTGTTGCATCAAGCTAATCAAAGAATATTGGATTCTGTAGGAGAAAGGTTAAAAATTCCCAGAGAAAAGATTCTTAGCAATTTAGAAAAATATGGCAACACGTCAGCAGCAACAATTCCACTAATGATGGATGAGGCTGTAAGAGATTATAGAATTAAACAAAATGATATTATTGCTACAAGCGGTTTCGGTGCTGGGCTAAGTTGGGGTGCAGCCCTAATTAAATGGGGTTAAAAACAAAATAGGATCATTATGACAGTTGCATGGGTATTCCCTGGACAGGGCTCGCAAAAAATTGGAATGGCAAAACATATTGAAAATCTGCCGATCACAAAAGAGAGGTTTAGTTATGCTTCTGAGATATTTGAGAGAAATTTATTTGAAATTTGTGAATTAAATACTGAACCAACAAATCCTCTTCTTGATTTGAATGACACAAGAAATACACAAATTTGTCTTTTTTTAGTTGAATCAATTTTATTAGATGCATTAAAGGACAATGGGTTTAAACCAACTTATGTTGCGGGACATAGTCTTGGAGAAATCACTGCACTATATTGTTCGGATGTTTTTTCATTCGAAGATTGTGTTTCTCTTATAAAAGAAAGGTCTCAATTAATGGTCAATGCTGGTAAAGGATCTATGGCAGCAGTAATTGGTTTTGATAGAAATGAACTTGATTTATTAGTGCAAAAAATTGATAATATTGTCATTGCTAATGATAATAGCTCTTCCCAAGTTGTCTTATCAGGATCTACTGAAGCCTTAGATAATTTATCTAGAGAAATTGCTTGTAAAAGATTCTTGAAATTAAATGTTTCAGGAGCGTTTCATTCGCCATTTATGAATGAACCTTCATCAAAATTTTGTGAGTATTTAAAAAAGATTAAATTTAACAATCCCTCTTTCCCTGTAATAAGTAATTATGAACCTTCACTGTGTAGCGATCCAAACGAGCTTAAAATTAGATTAGAAAAGCAAATGTGTAATGGAGTGAGGTGGCGAGAAACTATGGATTTAATGGCAAAAGATAGTGATCTTCATATTGTCGAAATTGGTCCTTCTAACGTACTAAGCGGTTTAGGAAAAAGACATCTTAAAGATGTAAAAATTTCTCAAGTTTCATCTTCTGATCAAATATCTTATTAAATTGTATGAAAAACCATACTATTCAAAAATTAATCTATGAATTAGTTAGCAAGCTTTTTGTATTTCCTATTTATAAATTTGTATTTAAAGGTCATTTAATAGGTAGAGACAATATTCCGCAAAAAGATTCCTTTATCATGGTTTCTAACCATGGTTCTTTACTTGACCCTCCTTTATTAGGACATGCCCTTGGACGTAATATATCTTTTATGGCTAAGGCAGAACTTTTTAGAATCCCTTTCCTCGGCTTTATTATCAAGGCTTGTGGAGCGTATCCTGTAAAAAGAGGAATTGCTGATAAAAAAACAATTAAAACAGCATGTAAGAAATTATTAGATGATAATTGTATTGGAATTTTTATTGATGGCACTCGTCAAAAAAATGGTCGAGTGAATAAGCCCAAACAAGGAGCAGCATTATTAGCCTTTAAAAATCAAAAATTATTATTGCCTGTTGCAATAGTTAATTCACATAGACTAATAAGATTTAGATGCTTTATTCCTTTGTTTTCAAAAATAGTTATTAAAGTGGGGAAACCTGTTCAACCTCCACAAAGTTCATCAAGACATGATCTGAATTCTGTAACAATGCACCTTCAAGATGAAATTAATAATTTGATTGGATGAATATTTAGTTAATTGGAGAAATAGGGTAAAGAGGCAAAACTTTTCTCCAGGAATCTATATTCGAATTTAATAAATTTTTATTTGATAAATCTAATAGTTCTTTCAAATCTTTTTTATCATCATAATTAGCTTCAAAAGAAAGTTCTTTACTATCAAGTTCTTTGACAACTTTTGGTAAAATTGTTTCTCGAATGATTAGATCCGAGGAGTTTTTTTCGTTACTGCAAATTTCATATTTACCTGCAATAAAACCCTTACGTTTTAAATTTTTGAAAATCCAGAATGATTTTTTGTTTTTTAAGATATTATTTTTTGATGCAATTCTTTTTGCCATTATTTCAAATGAACTAAAACTGTCTAGAGGGCAATTTATTTGTTGTGAGATAGTTCTTGCTAAAACTACAATTAGTCGTGAAGCATTAAAATTTGCTGGCCCTATGCTGACAGATAACTTATTTATTTTTTGTAAATTTTCTTTGGAAATGAAATTGTTAAGATCATTTATTAAGTTGTTGCAAAGGTCATTATTAAATTTCTTGATAAATAATTCATCAGACTTTAGGTTATTGTTTTTTCTATACCCAAAGCCAAAAGAATTATCTGTGCTATGAATCACTAATGTAGAGTAATTTTCTCCGTGATTGAGTTTATTTGTCATCTATTACCTTTAAACAGGTAATTCCATACCTGGATTAAACTTAGACCATTTACCAAATTCGTTCTCAAAACTTTCACAAGATTGAACATCCCAATCAGTTTTATAATCACCATTATTATCTTTAATTATAGAGACATGAATGAATGGTTTTTTTGCTTTAAAATCAGGTAGATCACAAATATGATCAACACCATGATTATTCTCAACATCATGATATGTGATACATCTATCAACCCATTTACAGTTGATGCAAATGCACATAATAAATAAATAATATGAAAAATAGCTTTCACACAGATCATACACTAATAATTGATGAATTAGAAACAAATATAAAATTTCATAATTTGGATTTAATCTTAGGTTTTTTACCTAAAGGATCATATTTGGTTGGTGGTTATATAAGAGATATTATTTTGGGAAGAAAAACTGAAAAGTTAGATGTTGATATTGTGGTACCTTTAAATGCAATTGAAATTGGTAAGAAGATTGCAGATAATATTGGTTCAAAATTTATAATTTTAGATAAAAAAAGAGAAGTAGTAAGAATTATTTTTAATAATATTTATATTGATATTGCTAATCAAGTTTCATCTTCCATAGAAGGAGATTTATGTTCTAGAGACTTTTCGATTAATTCAATTGCTTTTTTATTTGATAAGAAGAGTTTGTTTGATCCATTAAATGGTCTTAAAGATCTTGAGATTTCTTTGCTTAGAACTCATTCTGAAAACAATTTATTAAATGACCCTTTGCGAATTTTAAGATGTTTTCGATTTGTTTCAGAATTGAATTTTAAAATTGATTTAAGATTAGTTGATTTTATAAAAAAAAATAAAGGGAACTTATATCTTGTCGCAAAAGAGAGAATTACTTCTGAAATTCAGAAAATAGTAAATGGAGCAAATGCTCTTGATGCAGTATTGTTGATTAAAAAATTAAATATATTTGATACTGAAAATTTATTTGAAGATTCTTTTTTTTTGGATTTAGAGAAAATTAATTATGGAGAACTTGATCAGGAAGAAAAAGATAAATATTTACCATCATTTTTTATTGCTCAGATCTTAGATGTTGTAACTTTAGAGAAACTGAAATTTAATAAAGCTGATATTGCAAAAACTAAGTTATTGCGAAAATGGCACATTTTCTTGAAAAACAAAAATATCGCTCAGTTAGATGAATTTGACAGATTTAAATTACATCAAGAATTAGAAATGTTTCTGCCATCTTTTATTTTTTATTTACCTCAAAACTTACAATTAGATTGGCTTTATAGATGGCGTGACAACGATGATAAATTATTTCATCCCTCAAACTTAGTTAATGGTGATGTAATTAAAAAAAATTTGGAAATAAAGGATGGACCTATCTTGGGAGAGCTTTTACAGTATCTTTCAAAGGAACTTGCATATAAGAGATTGAATAATTTTGATGAAGCTATTTATAAAGCAAAGCGATGGATTGAACAAAATGCGCCAAAATGTGATTAAATACACATAGCTTAGTTTTGTTTAGAAGTTCAGACTTCAAAATCATTTTTAAAAATTTATGAGTATTCGCATTTACATTGGTAACTTACCACAAGGATTTAATCCAAAAGAATTTGATACACTTTTAAAGTCAGTTTCTGATTCGATTAGATTTAAAGCAGTTTTAGATAAGGAAACTAAGGAATGCAGGGGGTTTGGTTTTGCGACTTCTAATAATGAAGATAATGCTAATTTATTAATTCAAAAGTTAAATGGTTTTGAATTTAATGGTTCTAAATTAAGAGTAGAGCTATCAGAAAAGAAAGATTCTGCTTCCAATAAAAGAAATAGTGGAAA
>CACHDC010000006.1 GCA_902578445.1 uncultured Synechococcaceae cyanobacterium | reverse complement strand
CAATAAGTTCAATCCCTTTTTCTTTTAACAAATTCCTAATTTCATCTGCCTTCGTATAATTCTTTTCTTTTTTTGCTTTCAATCTTTCATTAATAAGCATTGATATTTCTTCTTCTTTTATTTTACTTTCTTTTACTAAAACCTCTTTTTTAAGACCAAGTACCTCAGTCAACTTTTCAAGAGTTTTAAAATTCTCAAGTAGAAAGAATTTTTCATTTAGGTCTATTTTAAAACCTTCGATCCTTTGAAATTGGTTTAAAAAGTTTTTTAATGGTTTTGCTAAATCGTAAATAATTGCGATAGCACCTGCTGTATTAAGGTCATTTCCAAGAGCCTCAGAAAATTTAAGCTTTTTTTGAGATAATTCAAAGCTTATTTTTTCTTTATATTCGTCTTCGATAGATTCATTCTTATCAATAGATTTAAAAGCATCTTTTGTAAGGTCCAAAAAAGAAAGGGCTACATTAATGTTTTTCCAAGCTTCTGAGGCACTCCTTAAAGCTTCTTCAGTAAAATCAAGGGGTTTTCTATAATTCACAGTCATAACAAAATATCGCAAAGTCATAGGGCTTATACCTGACTTAATTAGCTCTCTAATAGTTTTAAAATTTTTAAGGGATTTACTCATCTTTTGTCCATTTACATTGACCATCCCATTGTGTAACCAATAGTTCGCTAGCTTTTTGCCATTGGCTGCTTCTGATTGGGCAATTTCATTCTCATGATGTGGAAAAATCAAATCAGAACCGCCTAAATGGATATCAATAGTATCTCCTAATTCATCTTTAACCATCGCCGAACATTCAATATGCCATCCTGGCCTACCTTTACCCCATGGAGAATCAAAAAAGGGCTCATCATCTTTAGCTTTTTTCCATAGAGCAAAATCTTGCGGATTAAGTTTTTTACTATTTTCATCATCAGCCATTCTTCCTTGTTGATTAATATTTTGTTCTTGTATATTTTGATTACTCAGCTTTCCATAATTTTTATTTTTAAAAACAGAATAATAAACATCTCCATCCCTAGAGTATGCATAACCTTTGTCCTCAAGTATTGTTATAAAGGAGCAGATATTGCATATATGATTCGTTGCTCTTGGCATACTATCCGGACGCATTATTCCTAAAGAATCCATATCTTTATGAAATTCAATAATATTTTTTTCAGATACTTCCTTCATTGAACTACTTTCTTCTTTAGCTCTTTTTAAGATCTTGTCATCAATATCTGTAAAATTTTGAACATACTTCACTTTGAAATCACTGTAAATTAAAAATCTTCTCAATACATCCCAAGCTATATAACTTCTGGCATGACCAAGATGACATAAATCATAAACAGTTACTCCACAACAATAAATTTTTACTACATTATCAATAGGCTTAAAAACCTCAACTCTTTTGCTTAAAGTATTAAAAAGTTTGATCATTTTAAATTAAGTATTTCATAAGGTTTATTTTGTCTCCATCCAATTGTCACCAATACCAATATCAACTAAAAGAGGCACATTTAATTTTACACAATCTTCCATTGTCTTCTTCACTAATTTCGTCGTAATTTCCAAAGAATCTGGTTCAACTTCAAACAATAATTCATCATGTACTTGCAAAAGCATTTTTGCGGGAACATCCATTTCTATGAATTTCTTATTTAGTTGAACCATTGCAATTTTAATAATGTCTGCACTTGAACCCTGAATTGGTGCATTAGCTGCGGCTCTTAATGACTGTGCTTCCATGCCAGCCCTTCTTGCGGATTGCAGGTCAATTTCGTAAGGATCTTTCCCTATTAATCTTCCAAGTCCATTTTTATCAAACTTAAATTCTCTCTTTCGACCAAAAATTGTTTTTACATAACCTTTTGATAAGGCGAGCCTTTCTTGGAGTTCAAGAAATTTAAAAATTTTTGAATACCTTTCTTTGTATTTTATTAGGAATTCTTTTGCCTCTGGCGTGCTTACTCCTGTTGAACGGGCAAACTTTTTTATCCCCATGCCATAGATAACTCCAAAATTTATTGTTTTACCAACTCTCCTCTCGTCGGAAGATATTTCTTCTTTCTCGAAAATTAATCTTGCAGTCAAAGAATGAATGTCATCATTTTCATGAAACGCATTAATAAGTATTTCTTCATCCGCTAAATGTGCGAGTATTCTTAATTCGATCTGAGAATAATCAGCTGATAAAAGTTTCCAATTTTTTTCAGGCAAGAATGCTTTTCTGATTCTCCTACTAAATTCAGTCCTAACAGGGATATTTTGAAGATTAGGATTGCTACTGCTAAGTCTGCCAGTTGCTGTAGCAGCTTGATTAAAATTTGTATGAACCCTTCCTGTCTTTTCGTTAATAAGATTTGGAAGAGCATCAATATAAGTACTAAGTAATTTGCTAAGAGTTCTATGTTTTATTAAATGTTGGATTATTTCATGTTCGTCGACTAATCTTTCAAGAACTACTGCATCTGTACTCCATCCTGTTTTTGTTTTTCGTGATTTTTTCTTATCCAAATTTAATTTTTCAAACAAGATCTCACCAAGTTGTTTTGGTGAAGATAGATTAAAAGTCTCCTCTGCTAATTCATAAACTTTACTTTCAATATCTTCTAAGGTACTTTTTAGTTCTTTTGAGAGTTTATCTAAATAAGGGATGTCGATGGTTATTCCATTCATTTCCATTTGAGACAATACCGGCTCTAAGGGCAGCTCGATTTCTTCAAATAATTTGATTAATTCATCTTTTTCCTTTGAAAAACTTTCTTTAAAAATTTTGACAATCTTAAAAGTTAGAAAAACATCATAACCGCAGTAAATACTTGCTTCATCAATATCAACAAATGAAAAGTCTTTATTTTTCCCAACTGTCTCCTTAAATGAAGGAGGCTTAAATCCAAATAATCTAAAACTAATTTCACTTAACCCATGTTTCTCCTGATTATTAAGAAGGTAGTCTGCTAACAAGGTGTCAAAGGTTACGCCTTTAAGATCAAGTCCATGATTAAAAAATATTTGCCTATCAAATTTAGAATTTTGGAGTGCCTTTTCTTTTTTTGGATCTTCTATCCAATTTCTTAGCTTTGAGAAAACATCTTCAATTGATAATTGATTGGGGGCCTCCTTTTTTGTTTGATGACCAAGGGGTATATAAAATAAATCATCATTTTCTTCTCCAAGACATAACCCTATCCCAACAAGTTCCGCATCGATTGGATTCAAACTATTGGTCTCTGTATCTAAAGAAACTATTTGATTATTCTTGTCTAATCTTTGAATTAATTTATCAAGTAATTCGAAATCATTTACAACAGTTACGTTGATTTTAGGGATTTTATTTTCACTATTTTCTAATTCATTATTGCCTGCGACTTTTGGTGCCTTTTCCTCCTCTTTAGCTACATTATTGTTGTCAAAACCACCTTTGCTGAAAGTTGAATTGAAAATATGAATTTGCCGTAGTAGTGTTGATAATTCTAGTTTTTGCAGTGACTCTGAGAGAAGTTCTTGATTTATATTTTTTAATTCATAACCTTTACTTAATATCAAAGGAACTTCAGTATTTATTTTTGCTAAATCCCTAGAAAGAAAAGCATTATGTTTATCGTTTCTGAGCTTTTCTAAAACTGAACCTTTAATGAATCCCTTATATTTTTTATCATTATTCTGCTGAATCTTATCCAAAGCCTGATAGATTCCATCAAGCGTATCGTTCTCTTCTAGTAGATTAATTGCAGTTTTTGGCCCTACTCCTTTAATTCCAGGAATATTATCAGAACTGTCACCAGTTAGAGCTTTAAGATCAACTACTCTTTCTGGCGCAACACCTAATTTTTCTTTTACTCCATTTTCATTCATAAGGGTTGGATTACCACTTTTCGCATATGGACCACCACCCATATAAAGGACATAAATATCCTTTTGATCATCTACTAATTGAAATAAGTCCCTATCTCCAGAAAGAATATTCACGCACCATCCTTTAGAAGAAGCATCATTCGCAATTGTGCCTAGGAGATCATCTGCTTCGTAACCTGGAGATTTAAAAATTGGTAAATTAAGACTTTCCTCTAAGATGATTTCCAGTTGTTCAATATCTTGAAAAAAAACATCAGGTGCTACATCTCGATTGGCCTTGTAATTTGGATCTAATTCATGTCTGAAAGTTGGTTTTTCTGTATCAAAAGTAATACAAACACCCTCAGGACTAATATTTTTGCAATTATCCAGAAGACTTTTTAGAAATCCATAAGTCACACTTGTTGGGAATCCTTCTTTAGTTGTTAAACCTCCATCAATCCCTTTGCTAAATGCATAGAAGCTTCTAAAAGCAAGTGAATGACCATCTACTAAAAGTAAAATTGGTTTTTTAGAGTTTTCAGATTTTAAACTCATTTTCTCTTCTTAGCCCAAGGTGGAATATCAATAAAGATTTGCTCTCCAGGTTCTAATCCATTAATTACTGAAGTTTTATTTCCACTACTAATACCAATTTCGATTTTTTCAAATTTGGGCGAATTGTTTTTATCAACTTTCAAAATTCCTTTTTCACCTTTTTCAGTGACAATAGAAACTGTTGGTACTAAGATTTTTTCTTCATTACCTTCGACTCTAAATTCAAGATCTGCAGTCATTCCAATTTTAATTTCTTCAGAAATATCTTTAAAATTTAAAGTTACTTCGAATGAGGTTACATTATTATCTTTTACAGCTCTTGTAGCTATTTTTTTAACTATGGCACTATATTTTTTTGAGGGATAAGCCTCAATTCTTACTGAGGCTTCTTGACCTATTTTTATTCTGCCAATGTCACTCTCAGGAACTTTAGCAACAATTTCTAGGCCCTCTGATAGTTCAAAAATAAAGTTTTTGGTTTTAGGGTCTGAACTTAAGTTTGTACTTGGTGTGACATAAGATCCTATCTCAGCATATTTTGCAGTTATCTTTCCTCCATAAGGAGCTTTAATTAGATAGAAACTTTTTTCAGCTTTTGCATCATTAAGTTTTGCGCTACTAATGTTGTAGTTATTTTTATAACTTTCATAGTCTTCTTTACTTACTGCGCCTTCTTGATATAAATATTCCCTTCTTAAAAATTCAGATTTTTGTTTTTCTACATTTAATTCAAGTTCTTCAATTTTATAGATAAAATCTTCATCATCAAGAGAAGCTAAAACCTGATCTTTTTTTACAAGATCGCCCTCATCTACTTTGATTTCTTTTATTACGCCTTGCTTCCGAGGCCCAATATTGCTTGTCCTTATTGCTTTTACTTCACCACTAGTATTAATTGAATCTGAGAGGATTCCTTTTTCAACTTGAACTACAAAATCAGAAATATCTTTTGACTTATTTTTCTTGAAGGAATTGGTTATAAAAACGAAAAATATAGCTAGAGAAAGCAATATAATTCCACTTCTTAGATTTATATTTTTTTTTATTAAATCAAACATTTCTTTTTAAAAGCAGAATTAGAGAATATTTAGGAACTAAATAAATAATCAAGACGATTATAATTAACTTATCCAAGATTGGTTAAGTAAATACTATATTACTAGAAGATGTTTTCTTGATAATTTTTCCATAAGTTTTTTCAAATGTTAAAAGCAGGTATTATTGGATTACCAAATGTTGGAAAATCAACTCTATTTAATGCACTTGTAGAAAATGCTAAGGCACAAGCTGCTAATTTTCCCTTTTGTACTATAGAACCTAATAAAGGCATAGTTTCAGTCCCAGATCAAAGGTTGCAAGAGTTAGGTAATTTAAGTTCTAGCCAAAATATTATCCCAACAAAAATTGAATTTGTAGATATCGCAGGACTAGTAAAAGGAGCTAGTAAAGGCGAAGGTTTGGGAAATAAATTTTTATCAAATATTAGGGAGGTTGATGCAATAGTTCATGTTGTAAGGTGCTTTGAAGATAGTGATGTAATTCATGTTTCTGGAAAGGTAGATCCCCTGGATGACATTGAGATAATTAATCTGGAATTGAATTTAGCTGATTTATCTCAACTCCAAAAAAGAAGAGAAAGAATTAAAAAACAGGTTAGAACTAGTAAAGAGGCAGCTAAAGAAGATACCTTACTAGAAAAAATTGAAGAAGAGCTAGAGAAAGGCCTTTCAGTTAGATCAATATCTTTGAATGAAGAAGAAAATTTAATAATTAAGCAATTAGGCTTCCTTACTGCTAAACCAATTATTTACGCAACTAATTTGAATGAAAATGACTTAGCTGAAGGTAATGAATTTTCATCAACAGTTCAGAGTTTTGCAAGCAATGAAAATACAGAATGTATAAAAATATCAGCGCAAGTCGAATCTGAATTAATAGAGTTAGAACCAGAAGATAAAAAAGACTACCTTATTGGCTTAGGAGTAGAAGAAGGGGGATTAAGGTCATTAATTAGATCAACATATAAATTATTGGGATTAAAAACTTATTTCACTACCGGAGAAAAGGAGACAAAAGCTTGGACAATAAAAGATGGGATGACTGCGCCACAGGCAGCAGGAGTAATTCATACTGATTTTGAAAAAGGATTTATAAGAGCTCAGACTATTTCGTATCAAAATTTAATTGATTCAGGTTCAATTGCCAATGCAAAAACTAAAGGTCTTTTAAGAAGTGAAGGTAAGGAATATATTGTTAACGAAGGTGATGTAATGGAGTTCTTATTTAACGTTTAGTAAGTCTCTTAAGGCTTACTATTTTGCTTTTTGAATTTAAATTCAAAAAATGAAATTAATAAAATTAAGATACATCCTAAGCAACTTCCTATTAACCCAAAAACAATGGTTGTAAAGCCATCATCGTAACCATATTGTAGTTGTGGTAAGTGAGGAGGTATTGGCATTATTTTTCAACAGAATTTTCAATATCTTCCAGTAAATGTTTAGTTGATCTACTAAAACCATTAGTTTTTAAATAGTTTTGAGCCTCTCTAAATTTTTCAGCTACTCTTTTTGCATAAGGAGTGTTCATGGAACTTTGAGTCATGTTGAAAATGCGACTCATTTTATAATCTGATTTAGGTAACCCCTTGATAAGTATTCAAAAATACAAGAATATAAAAATAGGATTTTTTACTTACTAAGAAATTTATTGTGAAAAGTTCTTGATTCTCCAAATAAAGTTTTTTCAAATTAGAAAAATTGACAATGACAAATATATTATTAATTCTTTTTTTTGTACTTTTATTTTTATTACTTTTTTATTCAAAACGAAATAGAGGGTTAGCCCAAAAAACAACAATTAGTCCAACTTATGTACCTTTCTTAGAAGAACAAGAATTTAATCCTGACATAAGTACTGATAATTGGGATTTACACAAACTTAGATTAGATAATTTTAAAAGATCACAATATAAGGGATTAACTTTCTTCGTAAGTTCAGAAAATAAAATTTACTATCTTTCTGAAGAAGGGGATAAGGTTTATTGCTAACAGGTGAAATTAATTTTATAAATAAGAAAAACCGATAGAAATTAATAATATTAATGAAGTATTTTTTTTTATTATCAGAAAAGTTCTACAGGCTTATTCAATGGGAGTGGAATACCTTAAAAAATCTAAGAAGAACAAAAAGAAAGAATTATTTTTTAAGAGGATCATTTGCTTTATTTAGTTTATTCTCTATTCTTTTTTTAATATTTTCGCCTCCTATTACTTTCGGAATATTATTTGGAGAGGGATTAAAATTTAGTATTTTTTTTATTTGGATATGGATTTTAAATTTAAAGTTTTTTTGAAAATGTATAATTTACTTCCCAAGGTTATTTAAAATTAAGAATATAAAAAATTTATTTATGCCAAAAATATTCAAACAAAATAAGTTTGCTTTGTTGGGAGCAAATATATTAATAATTTTACTTTGGGTAACTATATCTTCCTTTTTGATGAATTTATTTCAAAGTGAAAATGCCCCATTTTATATGTATAAAATTTCTTTTTTAATAAGATTCCTCCCTCCTATTTGGGTTACATGGTTCCTTTGGATAAAAAGAGGTGGTTTAAAAAGATAAATTAAAAAAAGCATTTTTACGGATTTACTATAAAAACAAATCAGTTAAGATCTGAAAGCTTACTTGAAATTTTCATGTAAGAATTAGGTAATTGAGAGATTGTTTTTAGCTAAGAAACAATCTCTTTTTTTTACAAATATTTTTTCTCATAAAAAAGTGTTTGTCAGTATCCCTATTGACAAACACTCATGACGATCATTTTTTAAAAATTAAACAGGCAATCTATTATCAATTTCTACCACTCCAGAATCCATAAGACGGCCGATCTTTATAACTAAAGCCATATCTAACCTTGAAAATTCAGATTGATGGTTAGTTATCCAATCAAGTTCAGAAAGAGTTATAACTCCCAAAGTATTTACTTTAAGAAAAAGTAAGCCTAAATTCATTTTAAAAAATTCCTGGGATTATCCATCCGAATAAGCCATAATTTACAACTAATGCAAATAAGCCCATCATTGCCATTCTTCCATTAGTTCTCTCGGCGTTTTGCCAATAAGTTGTTTTTGAATTTTCCATTTTTCTGATTTGTAGAATTGTTGAATTGTAGGTTTTTAAACGAAACCAGGAATTATTTGACCTGTTGTTAAGTATGCTCCAACAGCAGCAATTAATCCAAGCATTGCGAATCTGCCGTTAAGAGTTTCAGCAACAACTTTTTCTTTTTCGATTGTTTTGACTTTTGTGTTTGTGTTTTTCATTTGATTAGAAGATGAATAGTTTAAATTTTCGTTTTGAAATTGCTTGGTTAAATAAGCAACGAGGATGGCTGTAAAGAATACAATTACGGCTAAGAAACCTGAAAGTGGACTCATTAAAAAATGCCAGGAATAATTTGTCCGGTTGAAACGTAAGCACCTACTAACGCAACAAGCCCAATCATTGCCCAACGACCGTTAACTTTTTCTGCATTTTGTGGGTAACTGTCGTAAGAAACAGACTCATCTATGTAAGGACGTGTTTCAGTAGGAAACATATTCTGTCTGCCGCCTGATTCAGTAGTAACGTTTGAATTAGCCATTGAAGTTGTGTAATTGTTAACTAATGTAACACTACTATTAAAAAATGTAAAGTATTAAGCCGAAATTAAGTTATTTTTAAGATATTTACTACATAAATGTCACATAACAGTAACAATAACTTTTAAATTGTTGTTTTTTAGGCTTGCTACGCTTTGCAGATTGGCTCGAAACTATTAAAAGTTCAATTTGTTGTTTCAGTATTTATTTTAAAATCCTTAGAAAGATATCAATTTGGTAGAAAAAACTACATCATTCTGATATTTGAATAATTAGTTTTTAGATATAATTTATTTTACTTTCTTATGGAATTCGCAAAAAAAATCATGACCGAAAAAGCTGAAAAGCTTAATGGTAAAGCAGCAATGCTTGGAATGTTTGCTCTTGTAGGAGCCTACTATTTTACTGGTCAAATTCTTCCAGGTATTTTCTAATAAAAATCCTTTTTAAATTTTTTCAGGGGCTTTATCAAGCCCTTTTTTACTGGATTATTATGCTCTTTTTAATTATCTAATAATTCAAATAATTTATTTATTAGAAGCTTTCTTTTTAAAAAAGTTTTATCAATATATTTTTTATTCTCTTCTTTTAGAGTTTCTTGACCATTTAAGCCTAATCCTTTAAGGACAAACTCTTTATCTTCTTTAATCCAGTTATTTATCATTCCCCCCGTCGTCTCTATATGGAATTGTAATCCGTAAGCAAAATTACCAAGCCTAAAAAACTGTTCCTTACAACGTGAACTACTAGCAATGAGTACTGCTTTATTAGGTAATAAAATCCTATCTCCATGCCAATGCAGGACATGAAAAGGGTCTTCAAAAAGTGCTTTAAAGTCTTTATTTGATTTATTAATAAAAATTTGAGACCATCCAATTTCCGGTAATGCTTTTGGAGGTGATCCATATTTAAGAATTTCTACATCTCCTCCAGCAGCACTCGCAAGCAACTGAGCACCCAAGCAAACACCGATTATAGGTCTTTCATTTTCTAATTCTTTTTTTATAAAATCTCTTTCTAACTTAAGCCAGGGATATCTGTCGCTTCCAATATCTTTAACTCCCATTGGTCCACCCATAATTAGAATTAAGTCACCTTTTTTTGTTTGCGGCAGAGCATTTTTTTTATCTAAACGAATAATTTCGATTTTCAAATCTCTTTCTTTAGCAATTTGTTCAAAAAGACCAGGCCCCTCTATTTCTAAATGCTGCAAAACTAATAGGCGTTTTATTTCCTTCATTCACTTTCCATTATTTCAGCTGATTCAGAACAGACATTAACGCTAAACCACTTCATTGCCGACCAAGTATCTTCTTGATATGTACCTGCTGCAATACTTACAAAACAATCATTTTCATACCAACTTCGATAACTGGGAGTTACTCCTGTTCCTTTTAATCTATTTTCTAAGCCTTTCCCATATTTTTTAATAACAAGATTTATAGCTTCATTCTCAATTTCTCTTTGCTTTTCATCAGCAATTCCTCCTAGTGGAGTAAAAAAAAGAATTGATGCAATAAGTAAACGTATCATTGAGTCTTTAGCTTATATGTAGCTGATTTCATATCGATTAATTAATTTTTTAAAATCATCTACTCTCTTTTTTCCATTTTTTAATGGTCTTGAGGAGTCAAGAACGGCTGCACAACATAATTGCCAGCAAGATTTTTCATCTAGTCCCAATTTCTTGCATATATTTTTTGGAGCTTTAATAACTGTATTTATTTCTGCAATATGTTGAGTGGTTTCCCATAATTCTCCTTCAAGAAAATCAATTTCAATACTTGATAATAATTCTGTAGCAACGTAATCCTTAATTAGCTCAGTTAATTCCACGATATTTTATTAAAGCAGATAAGTTAAATAATCTCTTAGTATTTTTATAGCAGGATAAAAAAAAAGGAACTAGTTTCTACCTCATCTTGAATATCCTGTAGATTTTAAGAGACTACATCATTTCGTATTGATCAAGTTTGGTTTTTAATTTTGTTGCTTGTTTAATCAATGACAAAGCTTCTTTTCTGCCTGTTGAATTATTAGCCTGGACTATAAGATCGGCGTATTTCTTTGCGATTTTTTTTTCCATAATTTAAGATATATAAATACCGTTTTTGAATCTTGAAACTAGCGAGTCACAACTAGAAGTAGATAAGGAGTCAACGGTTAAAACCTCAGAGTCAACAAATTGGAACGGGTTAACTCGTGTTTTTATTTATAGTCAATTAATAAAAAAGCTGTTGGTATCTACGATTACATTGTTTTCAAACCCTGATTTAATTTATAGTCATCCATGAATTGGATTAAAAATTTTCAATCATCTTTTTAATGCAATTAATAAAAAAAGGGGGTTAAAAACCCCCTTTTTTTATTAAAAGACCTAATTTACTAATTACCTAAACCTAGAGGAGCCCAAAGAGTTGCTTCAGGTCCTATAACAGGGACAACTCCTGTAGTTTTTGCATTAGAAAATTTATTTTTAACACCGAATTCCATATTTTAGGAAACTCTTAAGCTCATAAAACATAAAGGCTTTTTCTTGGCCGGATCATTTATCCGTAATTATGAGATACTTCTGTCCACCCTTTTTGGTGCAGTTCGTGCCACTTTTCCCAGGCTGAATCTATGTTGAGTTTTTCAGAGGATTTGTACCCTCCAGGTTCTCCAAGGTGATTTGTGTAGAAAAGATGAGTATGAATTTTTAGATTAAGTTTAGGAGAATTTTTGCATTCTTCGAAAAAGATAATTCTGCTGCCTTCGGGATTTAGTAGGCATCCGTTAGGTTTGCTAGTGCTACAACCAAATGAGTACTTAGGATCCATACTTTACCTTTAATGGGCCGGTTAACTATTGATATATTTGTACTATAAATTATATCCTCCTTGTTTTGCTGTCAATCCTTTTAAGGTTAAGTACTTATTTACTAATAATTATTTTGTTTTTTAATAAATAAGATAATTTCTTTAAGTTTATGAATTACAGGGAAGATCTAGAAATCAAACTACAAAAAGTAACACTTGCAATGCAGGAAGTTGTAGATGATATCCATAAAACTGAACCTGAGAAGCAAAGAATAATTTCCAAACTTATTGAATTTAAAGAAGCAATCATTTCAAAGGGAATTGAACTTAACATTGAATTAGAGGCAGCCTAGAAATATTTAATATCTCATGAATGTTTAATAACTTTTAGAATAATGTTATTAACAAAGAAGGGTTATTTATCAAATGCAGCCTGGTACTTTTGAATTATTGATCCTAGTATTTATCTTTTTAGGTCTTCAAGCCTGGTGGATTATCCCAATAGTTATTAAGAATAATAAATTAAATAATAGAGGTAAGGATTTAAGAGAGGAAATTAAGCTATTAGAAAAATTATATAAAAAATAAATTAGTTTATTATTTTTGCAAACTACCTATTATTAGTGAAACTCAAATATCTAATGAAATTAAAAAAATTTATTCCAGTTTGCTTCCTTTTAATTGGGACTTTAGCTTTACCAAAACCTTCTCTTGCAGAAGAAAAGATTGAAGTTATACCTATTATTCAAAGTTCAAAAGGACTAAGTGGTAAAAATTTTAATTATCTCGAGGGTAAGCCTGAATTAAGACTCTTAAAAGTAAAAATTCCAGTTGGCTTGAAAACTCCAATTCATACTCATCCTTCCCCAATGTTGATTCATGTCACCAGAGGAAGATTAAAGCATGTGAGGGGTGAAGAAATTAATTTCTTTAAAGCAGGTGATGCATTTATAGAGAGTAATAATGGGGGACCCCACTATGTGAAAAGTGTTGGGAAGAAGCCGGCCATACTTCACGTGGGAGTTGTATCAGTAGTTGGAATGCCTACGGCCATAAATAAATAAGATTTTTCTCAAAGTTGTTCTATCAGTATGAGGATTAAACTTTTATGAAGAACAGCTGTAGTGAGATACTCCTCCATAGTTAAAATACTGGCTTGGCTTTAGTCGATTATATTTTTGATCTATTTCTGAGGATTGTTCTATATATGGATTGCTAAAGATATCCTGTAACTCTTTTATTTTTTTGTAATTTCCTTTTTCAGCTTCTTCATATGCGGGAACGACCATCCATTCGCGCCAAGTATAGACTGGATTAAGGGATTTCATTGATGCTGATTTCGCTTTAATATTTCCCTCTTTCTTCAAGATTGATTGCCAGTTTTGAAGCCATACTTCCCACCTATTATTGAGCTCGTCATTAATTGGTAGATAGAAACAGTCTTTTAAAGAATCTAAGTTATCAGGGATTTCAGAGAGTTTGCGGAACAAAATTGTATAGTCTGCTTTTGAAATGACCATGAGATTAAAAAAATCATTTATTAGAGCTTCGTTGTAATGTTCTAAACCAAGCTTGTTTGCCCACATTTTCATCAATTCCTTATTCATTAATTCAGAAAAATCCTTTTCGATTTGATCTAACTTTTCTTGATCTTGTTTGCTTCTTGAAAGTAACGGACTAAGAGAGGAACAGAATGTTTTAAAGTTGATTGCCGCTGCAGAAGGCTGGTTAAAAAATGAGAAATGTTCACCTCCACCTGTCCATGGTTGAAATCTTGGATCAAATAATTCACAGAATCCAAAGGGGCCATAATCCAAGGTATAACCACCAGCAGCACAATTATCACTATTGAAATTACCCTGGCAATAACCAACTCTCATCCAGTTGGCTATTAGTGATATAAGTCTTGATCTGTATAAAGAAGCCAGTTTTATTACTTTACTTTCAATTGAAATCTCATATTCAATTTCATCTTTATAATTTCTATCAATTAGATGTTGAACTATCATCTTTAGTTCATTGAGCGCCTCATCATGCGCATTATTACGAACTCGTCTTGCAAAAAGTTCAATCTGGCCTACACGTAAAAAAGATGGAGCGACTCTCGTAGTAATTGCCGCTTGATTATCAATCATGATATCAGGTTCAAAATATCTGGACCCTTTGGAATACCACGGTCTTCTAACTATTTCTGAACGTGAGACATAAAGTGTTAAAGATCTTGAGGTAGGGATTCCGAATGCATCCATTAATTCCTGTGCGAGAAATTCTCGTACGCTAGACCTTAATACAGCTCTGCCATCTGCTCCACGACAGTAGGGAGTTGGACCTCCTCCTTTAAGTTGCATTTCCATTCTTTTCCCGTTGAATAAACCTTCAAAAACAGAAATTGCTCTGCCATCGCCATAACCATTGCCGGTGCCAAAGGGACATTGTTGGGTATATTCAGTTCCGTAAATTGATAATGCATAACCTGTTGCCCAACCAACAGGACTCATTGGATAATTAGCAACAGAAATATCACCTGAGAAAAAACGACAAAAATTCTCGTCTTTAGTAAGATCTGAGCTTAGCCTTAGTTCTTTAAAAAGTTTGTTGCTATGGGAAATATATTCTGGTTCTGGAATAGCAGTTGGCACAACTGGTACATAATGACCTGAATATATAGAACGCGGCTTGTGATCATTTCCATCTTTTGTTGATTGAGGATCTGCTTTAAGAGAATTCATAAAAGAATAGTCAGATAGTTGAGAAAATTCAGAAAAATTTTCTGTAAGCTTTCCTTTTAATGAATCAGATTTTGTTGACATCAAATTTGTTATCTATTCTTTTAGGCGCTCTAATTTCTTTAAATTAAACACCTAAATGTATCTTATATAGATTCTATTAGGGATGGTTTTTGGCGATACGTTTGAGATTAAATATAAGTTAAAAGTTAATACTTCATTAAAAAAAGGTTCTGCAGTATATTTATTATCTTGAAAAAACTTTTTGCCTCTGAAAAATTTCAAAAGGAAATTTTCATAATATTTAGCCTTTAATAGAAGTCATTGGTAATACTTGTTTTTTTGATTAAATTTTTTTTATTTTGCTCAAAATTCTCAATAAACATATAAGAAATTTAATAGCTTAAAGCTTTGTGCCTACCCCCCTATTTTTGCACTATATCGCAGTAAATTAATTCAATTTTATACATTATTATTTTAATATATTTTTAATTTACCCAGCCTTTGAGCAAATCAAACACACTAATAAATAGTCCAAAACCAATAATTGGGGGCGCAACCCACCTTGTCATGAATTTCAAATAACGTGTCGTTTTGATGCCTACTTTTGAATCACTAAGTTCTTCATTAAACTTTCCAGGTACTACCCATCCCATAAAGAAAGTAACCAAGAATCCACCAAAGATAAGTAATACACCTCCAAAAATCGAATCAATAGTTCCAAGAATGTTTAAGTTCAATGCAGAAGGAATGCCTGCTAAAAATAGGAAAAGAGTTATCAGCCAAACAGATTTTTCTCTTTTAAAACCAAATTTATCCATTAAAGAGGAAACTGGAACTTCCAATAATGAAACAGAGGAAGTTATTGCTGCAATATAAGCTAGTGCAAAAAATGCAACAGCTACAATTCTTCCAACCGCTCCATATGAACCAAGGCCCGTAGGTATTGATATAAATAATGCACCAACTGTTGATTCAGAAATAGCATCACTTAAACCAAATGTTAAAACAATAGGAAAGGTAATAAGTCCTGCCATAAGACCCACCAAAGTATCCAATGATGCAACTCCAACACTTAGTTTTGGAAGATTACTCTTTTTATTCAAATAGGAAGCATAAGTCACCATAACTCCAATTCCTAAACTTAAAGAAAAGAAAGCTTGTGTAAAAGCATTTCTTATTGTTTGAGGGTTCCTCAATTCATCAAAGTCAAACTTAAACAAAAATGTTTTGTATCCTTCCCATGCTCCTGAAAGTGAAATGGCCCATATTGCTAGCGATAGGAGAATTATAAAAAGTATAGGCATAAAGAATCGTGTCACCTTTTCGATCCCTTTTTTTATCCCTGATGAAACTATTATGGCTGTAAGAACAAGACTTAATAGGTGCCCCAATAAAACACTGCTTCCACTACTAATTGAGCCAAAGAAAGCTTCTGCTTCACTTAAATTTTTTGGTAATCCAAAAAATAATGAATGGAACAAGGTATCTGCGGTCCACCCCATTATGACTGAATAATATGATGCTATTCCCAAGGGAGCTATAAAGAAAAGAATTCCTAATGGATACCAATTTTTTCCAGCTAACTTTACTGGTGCAAGCAATGTGCTGGCAGTAGCGTTTCTTCCTAAAGCCATTTCAGCAACAAATACTGGAAGGCATACAATTAAAACGATTAGTATGTATAAAAGTACAAAAGCAGCACCTCCACCTTGAGAGGCTCTGTAGGCGAAACCCCAAAGGTTACCAAGACCTACTGCGCTACCAGCAGCTGCAAGAATGAATCCCAACTTACTAGTCCATTGTTCTCTTGGAGAAATTTTTGAGTCCAAAATTAAAATCTGTTTTTTATAGTTGATTTATAACCTATAAATAAAAATTAGTTAATACATTGCTTAATAAAAACTAATCTTTATTGAATTATTTTTTATTGCAAAAAGATTTAAAATCTAAAAAACATCTTATTACTGCTATGACCATTGAAACGACTATTCTAGATTTTCAACTAAGTAATACTTTCGAGCAATATGAATCTTATATGAATGCTGAGGAACAGCAGTCGATGTTTAAAGAAATGGGAGTTAAAACATTTTATATTGGTAAATCATTAGATGATCCTCAAAGGGCAACTGTAATTTTTCAAGGACCAGAAAATGTTCTATACGATATTTTTATGAATCCTGAAACAAAACCTATTGTTGAGGCTTCAGGGCATATTTATGCGGGTACAAAAATAACTCGATGGATTTCTTGAAAAATAAATCTTTTATGAATTATCAACTTTTAATTGAATCATATTCTTTTGGGACATCCCTTTCTGAGCAAGAAATAGAACTTTTAAGTCTGGAACTTGAAACTCAAATCATGAACATTAATATATCAACAGATTTTGGCTGTTTTAAATCGGCTCCCACTCATATTTGCGAAGGTCTAAATTTAAAAAAAGATACTTATTGGATTATGTGCCTTGCTGAAACATTAGATTTACATAAGCCCCCCAAATTTGGGAAAACGAAAAGTGTGGAGGTTTTCGATTTACTTCTTGAAAAAGGACTTGTTATCGGTTAATTATTTAATTATTTGAGTATTAAAAAAATAAGTTGTTTTTCTTTATTCTGATAGCATTAACATAGGCTCAGATAAATAAATGAAAGATTCTAATGAATTGATATTGGGAAATATTATTAAGCTAACTAGATCAAGTGAGAAGAAATTTAAACAAGGAAATTTTAAAGGGGCAATAGATGACAAAATGAAGGCTAATGCAATTTTAAAATCCAAATCTTGTGATGAAAAAATTATTGAAAAATATAAAGAAGAATTATCTAGATTGTATTCCTCAAAATTTGATCTTATTTTCGATCATAAGCTGAAAATTGATGAAATAAAGAGAAATCAAATAGTAAAAATGCTGGAACAAAAAAGTAAGGAAAAATTAAAAAGTCTTGATTATAAAGGAGCAGTAAAAGCCTTTAGGAGGGCTGAAAAATATTTATCAAATTAAAATCAATCTAATTCTCAGAGATTTTATAAGATAAATTAAATTTCTAAGTTTGAGAATAAAAAATGATGAAAGGGTTGATTTTTTTTCAGAATTCGTTTCTTTAAAGATATATCATTTTTGGTACTACTCATGGTTATGCCCCAATCTACCTTGGAAAGCTTATTATTTTTTTTGATACTCTCTCTTCTTGCAACGTACATAGTAAATTTAAAGTACTCTTCGAAATTAAAAATACAGAAGTAGTTTTTTATTTATCTTTTTTTCTTTATTCGATTTATTTCCTTGGATCACTCCAAGTCTCTTTGTATAACCAGCTCAAAAAGGTAAGAGTAAGTATATTCCCAAATGCATAAGTTATTCCTAATAATGGGTCGTAAATATTGGCAATAATCGTCGACATTATAAAGATTATTAACCCTGAAACAACCAAATCCTGAATAGGTAAATGGTTAAAATTCACCGAATTTATCATTTGATAATTGTTTTTAATAGATTAAATTAATTATAAAACCAACAAGTACCTTATTTTTTTATAAGGCAATATCATTTAAGATATGAATAATTTTAGGATTGCTAAGACAATTATAGTTTTTTCATCATTATCGTATTTGAGTGTTTCTTTTTTAAGAAATTATAATTCTCCAGAAAATATAGAAAAAAGGTGTATTCTTAAATTTGAAAAAGATTTTAAAAATAATTTGGAAAAATCTCATGAAGAATGGAATAAAATTTTAGATTTAGCTGATAAAAATTATTTAAAATGTATGGGAATATCTCAGTATTAATTATGGGAGAGGCAAAGAGAAGAAAAAATTTAGGTATTCCGCCTAGAGAAAAAACTGAAGATATAAAGTTGCCTCAACTTGATAAAAAAGCCATACAACAAAAAGTAAGGTCTACATTGTATAAATATCCAATTATCCCTTTTCTTTTTTATGGAGCTGCAATATTGATCCTAATCGGAGGTTTATTTTATGTTTTCAAATCCTTCAATATAGCCTAATTGAAAGGATTATTAATTTTGATATTTGTGATTTTTTGGCATCATCAATTAAAAAAAATTGAAGGATAATAAATGAGCAATTTTTATTGTGCAAAAATAATCAAAGAAATAATATATGAGAATTATTTACAGTTGACACTATCATTTGGTGTTGTAATTTTAGATTAAATTACAACTATTTATGAAAAAAATAAATAAAAAATATTATGAAATAATGCTTCAAGCTGATAATGCAGTTGGAAGAAAAGAAGTAGTTAGTTTATTAAAAAAAGCTGCAATAATTATGTCTAAATCTGAGGAAAACTTAGCTGCTTAAATTAAAAAACTATTTTATTAGGATAAACAAAACACCATAAAGAATGATTGATGAGGATGCAGCCATAATGATAAATGGTAGTATCATGCCTGAGTTTAACCATCTTAAAAGTCTAATTTTTTTGTTAATTACTCTGGGCATCTTTTCTGATTCACTTAATTGCAACCTAACAAGTAAATAAATGGTGTAAATGATTAATTAATCTTTTTAAATATCATTCTTTAGCTATTTTGGAATTAAATTTTCTGAAGAAAATCATTTTAAATTGCATCTGGATTTTTTATCCTTAGAGAAATTTTTAGGTAATTAATACCTTGTATTCTTCAAATTTCTCATGCAAGATTTAGAAACATTAGATATCTAAATAATGATTGAAAATTTTAAAGAGGACCTTGAAGAATTTAAGGATTATGATTCAGAACTGTTACTTAAGATTCTAAATAAGACATCATTGGAGAATGAAAAAGGGGATGATAAAGAACTATTCGTAGATGAAAATTGGAAAATTAATTCAAAAAATGTGAGTAATATAATTCCTTCAGATAATTCAAATTTGAAAAGAATATTATCAGATATTTTCCCTGATAAAAAAATAGTGATTCAGGATAATAATGATGGGTCGCAAACAATTTTCTTATCTTAATTTACGTATTATTAAAAACTTATTTATACAATTTATGCAAATTTTATTTTTTTGAGAAAAATTAGTAAAAATTACTCTCGCAGAATTTTTTTGAAGATGTTATCGTTCATTAACGTTCATCCAAGTTTATATCTCTGGACGCATGATATGGGAGTAAGGAACGGGATTCTCATTAACTGCAAAAGACCATGAATAACCTCTTACAAATAAGAGAAAAAATTAAAAGAGCCAATAGGCTACATGAAGCCCAACTTTTGGCAACAAAATGTGGAGAAGTTACTCCATACAGAAGATCCGTCTTTGAAGAAAGAATCAGGAAAACACAAAAAGAAATGAAATTGAAAGACTTAAAAAATTAAATTCTTTTTTGAAACTGATCAACTAAGAGAGGGTTTAATCCCTCTCTTTTTTTATTTATAAAAACAACGTAATTATTAATTTATTTTTTCGATTATCTATTGTTAAAAAGATCATAATTTTGATGCTTTTACTATTGATTTAAATTATTTAAATGGCAAATTTAATTCAGTAATTAAGAGGTAAATAAATATGTTTAAAAAGAAAAATAAACAAATTAAAACCTCACCCAATAAATCAAATTTAGATCAAGTTTTATGGTTTATAGAAAATTATTTGCCCCAAAAGAAAGATCGAGGTGTTCAAAAAAAATTGTATATGGATAATCTAGAAGCAGAGACTATTAAGATATTTTCTAAATTAGCCTCTACACGTTCTAAAACATTATTACCAACAACAAAAAATACGACAATCTCTTTTACCTTTGGTAATTGGGCCTTGCCTTACCTGAAATTGCTTAAGAAAGTAGGAATAGCTAAGTAAGAAAATTGTGATCGGCCAGAAGTAGATGTATCCCGCAAATAAAAATAAATTAAGATTAAAAAGTCTCAGAAAGTTCTTTTTGAAATTTAATGAGGAATACTTACTTTACATAAAAAATACAATTGCTAAGTTTAAGATAAGAGATCTATTCATTAATGTTTCTAAATTATCTGCCTAGTGAAATGGTTGAAGTTGTTGGTTTAACAATGATTTTTTCATTTCTAGTTGGAACTATCTTGATTTTGTTATTTACATCAAATCAGGCAAATACAAAGAATCTATATTTAAAGAAGGCTAAATAAATTTTAAATAATTTGTTTATCTATAAAGGACCTCTTTTCTAATAAAGTTAACTCGCAGGTGTAGAACATAATTTTTAATATTGATACATAAACAAATTTAAGATTATGGGCGAAGCTAAAAGAAGAGAACAATTAGGATTGCCACCTAGACAAAAAAATGAATTAAATAAATCTGATAGATTTTTTTCATGGCTTCCAATTACTAAATCAAGAATTAAGAAATACCCTTACATGGGTGTAGCAACAATGGCACTAGGAGCGATAATTTTCTTAGTAAGTGGAGGTGCAAATAGTATTAATTAGTAAGATTTTGGCTTAGCTTAGAACATATCTAAGATTTTTTTTGTAATAGTTTAACGCCAGATATTATTGAGATTATTGAAGCTATACCAAGAAATATCGAGTAAAAAGGTTGCAAATTAATAATGCCGAAATTACCCGTATGCCATTTTATTAACCAAAAAGCATCTACTCCTAATGGTTGAAGAATACTATAAATAGTCCCAGATACAATAGTAATTAGCAAGGGGATTGCTGAAATTGCAGTTATTTTTCTATGAATTTTTCTTTGATTTGTTTTTAATTTTTTCATCTATTTCCTCAAATAGATATGTAATTCTTTTTCGTTTTTGCATGGCATCCATTTATCTTGATTCTTATGTATTCCTTCGCAACCAAGTTCTAAAGATCTATTTTCGGCGTCCTCTTCAGAAAGAAATGTACCCCTCATATGTGCATGCGAATAACTATTGAAATTTAGAGATAAGGAAAATAAAAAAATAAAAAATTTAAAATTACTAAGAAAAATACGCATTATTTCAAATAAGTATTTGTATTAAGGAGAGATTTTATCAAATATTTTTGTTTTGCCAGTTTTACTAAATGAAACTACTTTGTAGTTCTCATAATCATGAGAGTGCGAGTCGTGAGAATGCATTTCCATCCCTGGTGAGCCAAGTGGCATGCCAGGAACTGCTATCCCATTGATATTTGGTTTCTCTCTAAAAAGTTTGTTGATTGATTCAATCGGGACATGACCTTCAATCGTATAGTTAGCTATTTGAGCAGAGTGACATGATCTCAGGTTATTGGGAATTTGATATTGGTTTTTAATTACTGAAACATCCTCAACTATATTATCAACAACTTCTAATCCATTATCTCTTAAATGATTTATCCATTTTTTGCAACAACCACATGATGCAGATCTGTAAGAAACAACTTTTGGGATATCTATATTTTCTTGAGTTAAAGCAATACTCTTATTTGGATCAATTATATTTGTAAAAAGAATTCCAGAAAAAATTAGATAATTTAAAAATCCTCTTTTCATGAATATTTTATTAAATGCCATAATAATTACGACGATTAAATTTTAATATTTAAATTAACCATAAATGAAAATTTATTAAATCGCTATTTAATTAAAATTAAGACACTCATAATTGCCATTAAAAGATTTTCGATAAAACTAATAATTCCCAAAGGAGTTTTTGCATATCCACCAATACATGCACAATTTAATTTTAATTTATCCAAATAAATAGCCTTAAATACCGAAATCATGCCAGAAATTCCTAAAATTAGAGCAATAAAAATAATTAAAGAGGGTGGAGAAGAATTAAGAAAACTTATTCCAATTAATAATTCGCAAAAAGGATAAATATATATCCAACCATTAAATTTAGAAGATATTAAATCATATTTCTTATAATTTGTTCCAAAAGCTTCAATATCCATAAGCTTGAGCATCGCTAAAAGACAAATTGATATCCCCATAAAAATTTGGAAACTTTTAAGCAATGAAATGGTTATCAGAAATGAAGTACCAAAGACTGCAATTAAGGGGGTAAATGACTTAATCTTCATTTTTAACTTTTAAGGATAGAATCACAAATACTGGATGGATTTGCTTGTTTAACTATTTTCAGTCTTTTGATAAGTTTGTCTCGATCTATTTGATGTTTTAAATATTTAATACATAAATTTTTTTCCCTATATACCTCTGCTATTGGAGCAATTTTTAAAGCAATAGCAAAAGTACCAATAACTAAAAGAATGTTTGTAGCTAGTCGAATATTTGGTCGAAAATTGGATCTCATTCGTATTCTTTATTTCTGTCAATAATTTCCCTTAAATATATATCTTTTAGCTCGTCATTGTATCCATTTTCTTTTGCAAATTCCTCTAATTCCTTCAACTCTTTTTCTGTCATTAAGCAGATTTGGAAATATTGTTTTTCATATCTTCAATTTGATTGATTAATTCATCTAACCATTCTGTATTATTTTTGGATCTTTTCTGAAAATATGTAATTTTAGGTTGATTTATTTCTAGTGTCTCATAATCTCCACTCATAAATTACCTCTAAATTTATACTTTGCATAATTTATCTAGAGAGATTATGTGCATCAATAGGTTCTATTACTTATTAAACATTTACCATGAGTAATAAGTCGCTTTTTTTATAGTATAAATATCAAGGAATTTATCTTTAAAAAATATGGCAACTAATGAAGAACTAGAAAAAAGAATTGAGACTTTAGAAAAAGAAGTACAACATCTAAAAGCTGTTCTGCAATATCAAATGAGGAATAAGAAAAAGTGATTCTTATTACATAGCAATTACTTTTGGTCAGATAAGCATTTTCTTTTAGTTGTTTTAGGTACCTAATGAAAAAAGCTAAATATTTAAAATTAGTCTTTAATTTATTACTTTTTGAAAAAATAACTTTAGTCATTGATATTCAGAACATATTTGTTTTTATATATATAAAACTACTTGATATGGTTAACTCAATAGCTATTACATTGTTATTATTGGGCTCTTTAGTTGCTTACAAAAGACTCAAAAGAAAAAAACGGCAATTTCACGCACCACCTACAAATCAGCTTCCTAGTTGAAGATTAAATTCCGTCTTCGTCTTCTCCAAAAGGACTGTATCTAATATCCCAGATAAGAACAACTGCTATAGATAAAAGCAATAGACCAAAAATAACTTGAGGAGGAGGAAATAACATCAATGAAAATAACAATTATCAATAAACTTTGCTTATGAAAATTTTAAAGGGTAATCGATATTGTTTGGTTCTAAATGTTTTACATAACATGCTGTTGTGCAATCAACTCCCTCACTATTGATGCTACAAGAAGTTATACATTCAAAAAAACTTTCCAAAGCATCTGAATCTTTAATATTTGAATAAATGTCTTTTTTCATGATCAATCTTCGATTCTGAAGCTTATCTAGCAATTAATTTTTAATCATGTCAAATTTTAGGTAAAGTACCTATTCACCATTTTTTTTTTTTTAAACTGTTGAATCGATAAGTTTTTTTCCATCCTTCTTCTAATAGTTTTTTATATTCTTTTCTCGCCTCTTCGATAGATTCAACCCTAGAGCCTTTCATAACTAGCTTACTTGATCGCTTAAGCACACAACCATAAGAGATTAAAATTGCATTAATGAAAGAAGGGTTCTTAGAACTATCATCAAAAGTTTCAAATACTTTAATCCTCGATCTGGCTTTATTGATTAAAGTAAATTTTTCCATAAAAAAGGGCGTTACCTTCGCCCCAATCAAAAAGCGGGATAATCCCCATCACCCAGCCTTTTTAAAATCTTAGCACTACATATGGTGTTTGTAAGTATTTAAAATTACCTATTGATGGGGTTGTTTGTTTCTGTTTAATTTGTCATTATAGGAGTCCCCATCACCTAGGCTCGTAAGAGTCTTTTTTTTTGCTATTTTTCCTTTTAGGCTTAAGCCCTTTTAATTTAATTAGTGTTTAAAGACTTTTTATTTAATTTTTAAATTCGATAATTAATAATTAAAAAAATAATTTTATTCATGCAAACTTACATCGTTCACTGGCAATTTCCAGATCAAGAAAGTCATATGCAAGGAGCTGAAGCTTTTGCAGGTTTTGTTGAAGGAGGATGCGAAGGTGATGAATTTGATGGGTTTAAAGTTCTTAATCGAGTAGTAAATCCTGAGGGAGCTAATGGTTGGGCAATAGTTGAATCTTCAAATCATCAGAACATTTGGAAATGGAGTAGTATCTGGGTCGATAATTTTGGCGTAGAAATAGAAGTCACACCAGTTCTAACGGATAAAGAATTTCTTTCCGTCCATAAAGAAATTGCAGCAGCCTCTAACTAATAGTTAATATTTTGTGTGTTTGACTGCTGATTTAATATAAAAAGGTAGTACACATTTTTTTATGGGAAAATTTTCTTCTGAAGAAATTGAAAGTCAATACAATTTAATAAAAATGCTTTTAGCAGAACCTGAAAAGTATAGAGATGCCATTGATGCAATAAAAAAAGATATTGCATATATGCCCATAGAGCTTAAAAAAAAACTTGAGGAAGAAAGAATTATCTTATGAATTAATCGCAGTAGCATTAATCATAATCGTTAATTTTTAAAAATTAGTAAATAGCAATTCTCGTAAACTAACCGAGAGAGTCTAAATCTCTACGATGGTGAACTGTATTTTCGTAATCTTGTGGAACTTTCTGTTCTCTCATTAAATCTGCAATTGTTGGATAATCTTTTGCATTATCAAGATCTCTTGCATTTTTATCTTGAATTGCGAATGGTGATCTTTTTAAATTCATAATTAATTTCCTCAAAATTTTTGTTGGATTCTGATTACAGATCCTGGATTGTCATGTAAGTAACTGTTGAATTCTCTCGCAAGCATTAGGCAATCGTATGCATCGCGCGCGTAGAAGCCAACTTCATGAGTTTTATTTGTTGAATCTTTGTAACTCAACACATATTTATTGCAAGATTTTATTGGTGTTGAAGGCATTTAATTTATCTTTGTTACCACTAAGTTCTAACTAGGCATGCTTATTAATCGACTAATAAAAATGTACGGTTTAAGGCACAAACATATACGGATAGAGGACCAACAACCTAATTTAAAAATAAATATAATAATTCAGTATATTTTGAAAAGAAAGTCAATATTTCCGTTACTCCCATAAAACTATTTTCAGTGTAAACCTATTTTTTGAGAAACTTTTTTGTAGATAATGTTTTTATAAACAAATCAACTATCTTGCTAAATAAGTTTGTTCGAGATTATAAATATATTTTTCTCCATCATCATCACCATCGTCATCATCATGGAAGGAAGTGATAAATACATAAACTCCACCAAGTCCTAATAACATAGATAAATAAAGAATAGGATCTGTCATAAATTAAGTTTGAAACATTCAAATTAAATTCGAGGAAGCTTTTCAATATCTATATTTTCTTTTAATTATTTGGATAAAAAACTTTCTACGATCAAAAAATTGTTATTTATTTGAGAAAAATGAAAGTAGATCTAAAATAAGGTAAACTTACTGTTTTTATTAAGTGAGTTTTAAGAATATTTTAAAAATCAATGTGCGGAAGATTTGAGCTGAAAACTAAATTTGAGAGGTTGCCAAAGGTTTTGAAACAAGACTATCCAATTGGACTTGATACTAAATATGATACTCAAAGTCTAATAAGACCTAATGATCCTGTTCTTGTAATTAAAAACGAAGGAAGAATTAAAACTACTTTTATGACATGGGGCTTTATTTCTCCTTGGGCAAGAAATCCATTTGATAAAAAGAGACCAAGACCATTTAATGCAAGATCAGAAACCGTAGAAGAAAAAAAATTATTTAGTGGAAGTTGGAAACATAAAAGGTGCCTAATACCTGCGAGCGGTTTTTTTGAAAAAAAATATCGTGTTCGAAAATCGAATTATGAGACTTTTTGGTTGGGCGGAATTTGGAGTAAGTGGACTTCACCAGATGGTGCAGAACTTGAGAGTTGCTGCGTCTTAACAACTGAACCAAATGATTTAATTAAACCTTTACATCACCGCATGCCTGTGATCGTTCCTAATGGATATGAGGAAAAATGGACAGAGCAAGTTAAAGATGCAGATGAATTAAGAAGATTATTTGCAATCATGATGAGTTGGTCCCCTGATGGTTGGCTAGTAGAGGATGTAAAGAAAAAAGAAACTGATCAAATGAGTTTGTTTTAAATGGACCGCTTACTAATTCCGAGGTTAGATTAATGGCTATATCTTATTGGTTGATTAATTCAAATAGATCAGAAGTTAAAAGATTTATGAAAAACGATAAGAGTATTGATGGGGTTTTTGAATATATGTTTATAGATACTGGAAAAATAGTGGGGGGATTAGGAAAAGAACCTCCAGTAATGACAAATACAGTTTCTGTGGAAATAGATTTAGCTAGAGAAATTTATGAAAGATTACTTTCTAAGGGATGGAGGAAAATTGAAAAAAATTGGAATTAAAAAGAGTTAGATCTGTGCGGTAAAAATTACTGATGAAAATAATCTGAAATGCAATAATGAGAATACTAACTAAAATTGACACCCGATCTAAAATATTAGGAGATTAGTAAATTATTTTTTAAGTGCAGATAAAAATGAAACATCCAAAATGGCTACCAGAATAAATAAATATTTAAGTGAAGTCGGTTATTGTTCTAGAAGAGAAGCAGATAGATTAATCCTAGAAGGAAAGGTAACCATTAATGGCAAAATTCCAGAAATTGGAACTAAAGTAGAAGATAGTGACCTAGTTGAAGTTAAAGGTCAAAAAATAGAAAAATCAAAAAGACAAAAAAACATATACTTAGCCTTTAATAAACCTGTAGGAATTGTTTGCACAACAGATAGAAAAGTAGAACCCAATAATGTAATAGATTTCATTAAATATCCTAAAAGAATTTTCCCCATCGGAAGATTAGATAAGCTCAGTGAGGGATTGATTTTCTTAACTAATGATGGAGACATCGTAAATAAAATACTCAGGGCAAGAAATAATCATGAAAAAGAATATATTGTAAAAGTTAATCGTCCTATTAATAGTGAATTTATTAAAAGTATGAGTAATGGAGTTGAAATATTAGACACAATAACTAAAAATTGTTTCGTAAAACAATTAGGTCCAAGAAAATTTAAAATAATACTCACACAGGGACTTAACCGTCAGATTAGAAGAATGTGTGAGGCCTTAGGATATAGAGTACGATCATTAAAGCGTGTAAGAATTATGAATATTAAGTTAGACGTGCCAACAGGAGAATACAGAGAACTAAGTAAAGAAGAACTCATAGAATTAAATGGATTACTCAAAAACTCCTCAAAAATATATGACTAATCAAAAACCAATAAAAGTAATTGGGAAATTAAAGTAAATTGGCTAGCAAAAATGCAAGATTTATACTTTTCGACTTTGGTAAAAATAACTTAAATATTATGAAACCCTTACTACTTGAACCGCCATTAGTAATTAATTGAGTATTATCGAACCACCTATTAATGATTGGCAGCCCTAGCTTTCTTTTTTTGTCTAATCTTCCTAGGTTCTTCTCCAACCCTGAGCAATTAATTTTTTCCATTCCTCTCCAGCTGCATCTTTATTTAATTCTTCTCTGGTTGTCATGACAGGTGGCTTTTTGCCCCATCTAGAAGTAACCTTCTCAGAATAAATAAACATATTTGTAAAAAATTAGAATTACTCATTTAAAGGATTGGATAAGCTATCCATCCAAATAAGGTGTAGTTAATAATGACAGCCATGAAACCTATCATTGCAAGCCTTCCATTTGTTCTTTCAGCAATAAACCAATAAGTATTTGGCCATTCAAAATCCTCCCCCATATTGGATTTTTGATCTTCTGAAACTAAATTCTCCTTAGGAGTATCCTCCTGATCAAGGTAATAATTACTATCTGGGTAGAAGCTTTCGCTTGAAAAATTATCTTTAAATTTACTCATTTTTATTGAAAGTTTAACTATATTTATCTTAAAGAAAAAAAAGACTAATTAGGTTTGAAAGGTATTACACCAACTACTTATCTTTTTCTTTTTTAAATCATTGCATGGGACCTAATCCAACAAGTGTATCTATCTCTACCCCTTTTAAAGAATTTACGCATATATTCGTAATACATAAGCTAAGTGCCCATCTCGCGACCTAGTGCCATATGCCAAGAAGATCGATGGATAATGATTAATAATAAAAAGTTTTATATAGAAAAAATAAATTTCTTTAAAATCATCTTCATACTTACTTTTTTTAAAGAAAATATATTTATTAAGAAAAATTTTTTAAACTTAAATAAAAAAATGCAGAAAGGTTTTGGTAGTGCACCTAAAAAGAAATTTCTAAAAGACTCGAGATATTTAAAATTTTATAATGATGAAAAATATGCTGAAGTTCTCTTAAAAAACAAAAAATACAAAGAGGCAAAAAACTTATATTTAAATCTTTTAAAAAGTGGATATCAAAGTTATGAGATTTTCTTTAATTTAGGATTCATTGAAAAAAATCAAAAGAATTATAAAGAAGCAATTAGGTATCTCACAAAGGCAAAATCATTGACTGAAGAAAATAATCTTAACCTGCTTTTTGGACTTGTTAATTCTTATATTTCGTTAAAGGATATTAAAGAAGCTAGGTTAATACTAGATGAGGCTGTCAATAATAATCCTAAATCAGAGTTACTTATATTCAATTATGCGAAGCTTGAAGAAGATTTATTTAATTTCAAAAAGGCTATAAAGCTTTATGAAAAAGGATGTAAATTAAATACTAAAAACTACAAAGCATTATCAAATTTGGGAGGGCTGTATCAAAAGACGAAAAAATACTCAGATGCAATAGAAACCTATAAAAAGGCAATTAAATTACAGCCTCAAATTGCCCATTTAAAAATAAGTCTTTTGACCTGTAAATCATTCGCTTGTGATTGGTCTGAACCTACATATGTCAAGGATACTTTAAATAACATTGATGATTTGGCTCAAGAGATTTGTCCTTTCGATCTGCTATATCTTGAGGATAACCCTAGTAATAATTTAAAAAGAGCTAAACAATTTTTTGAGAGTAAATATAAAAGGGTTTCCCAAAATATTTCTTATACACCAAAAAAGAAAATTAGATTAGGGTATTTTTCGGCAGATTTCCGCAAACATGCAGTTATGTATCTCATAAAAGGATTATTCGAGATGCATAATAAAGATCAATTTGATATTTATATCTATTCACTAAACTCAGAAGAAGATGAATTTACAGGTGAATTAAAAAGTAATGTAAATGTTTTTAGGAACATATCAGATATTTCTGACGAAAAAGCAGCTTTTATTGCACGAGAAGATTCTTTAGATATCGCGATTGATCTTATGGGATATACAAAAAAAAGAGGGCTTTCAATTTTTTCTTTGAGAGTTGCTCCGATTCAAGTTTCATATTTAGGTTATCCCGGTACTACAGGCTCTGATGGTATAGATTATTTACTCGCTGACAAAGTTATTATTCCTGATAAATTTAGTAAATTTTATAGCGAAAAAGTTATTTATATGCCTAATTGTTACCAATGTAATGATAGTAAAAGGAAAACTTCTAAAAAGGAATTCTGCAAAACTGAGCTAGGATTGCCAGAAAATGCTTTTGTTTTTGCCTGTTTTAATGCAAATAACAAAATCACATCTGCGGAATTTGATATTTGGATGAATTTATTGAGAAAAATTAAAAATAGTGTCTTATGGCTTTACAAATCTAATGATTATTCTGAAATTAACCTAAAAAAAGAATCAGAAAATAGAGGTGTAGAAAGTTCAAGAATTATTTTTGCTGATACATTATGCAATGAAGAACATTTATCAAGAATAAAATGTGCGGATCTTTTTCTGGATACTTTTAATTTTAACGCTCACACTACAGCATCAGATGCTCTTTGGTCAGGAATACCTGTTATAACTAAACAAGGTAAAAGTTTTTCGGCAAGAGTCTGTTCTAGTCTTTTAACTTCTCTGGGCTTGGAAGAGTTAATAGTCCAAGATAATGAAGAATATGAAGAGAAGGCATTAAGGATTGCAACAAATAAAATATATTTAGAGGATTTAAAATATCGTCTAAATCAAAGCAGAACCAATTCTACCTTATTTGATACTAAAAGATTTACAGAAAATCTTGAAGAAACATTCTTGAAATTGGTTAAGAATTTATAGCAATTTAAAATATTCTGGTACTTTTAAAAAAAATTAAAGTAATCAAGAGAAATATCTGAAAATCATACCTATTTTATATAGGTATATATTGATTTGATTGGCTTACTTTAGATTAAAGTACATCAAACGAGTGACCTCTAAGTACCCTTTCGCAATATAAGACAGTAAGCAATAAAGAAGAGAGTTATAAGATAGGCTATTATGAATTGGAATTGATTGAGTCCTAGCAGGAGTATCGAACCTGCTACCTGGTGCTCCTAAATCACCCGCCCTCCACTTTGAGACGGTCGATTAAATAAACTTAGTGAGGCTATGACAAGTTCATTGGAATAACCTAGAAATTATTAGTCTCAAGGATTTGCCAAGGATATACAAAAATAGAATTAGGTATACAAATCCTCAGCCGTTTTCGCCCGCTTACAACCTAGTGCTTTATGAACTAAATTTTTATTAAATAATGCAATAAGAATTACTGAAGGATTTACTACAAAATAATCTATTGCGATAAAATTCTTTTACTGATTTTGAATAAATATTAGTTGTAAGGATCGCTCCAAAATTTACTAAAATTACAGTCAAAAGAAGTAATTCAATAGCGAGGTTGGTCATAAGATTTCCCTCCTTAAACTTATATGAAAACTCTATAACGACTTTGCAAGTATTGAATAGAGTTTAAATTCTTATTTTTGGGAGTTTAAATCGTTTTAGTTAGTTGCTTTTTTCCCCTTAGCGATCATTACTACTGGTACTAAGAGATAAGTAAAGAAAGAGATTAAGAAAATGTCTATGCTCATGAATTTAACTATAAATTTTTTAGGTCAAGCTCTATTTTTTCAAGTTTTTTATTAAGTTCTTTTTTTTCATTTAAAAGAGCTTTTTTCTTTAATTGAAGTTCTTTGTTAAATGGAGAGTTAAAGTACTTTTGGTAAGCGAGAAAAAATACAGCAAGTGCTACAACAATTCCAATCGCACCAATTATTAGTATGGGCGAAGATGGAAAATCGTAAAATGGTACAGAGAGCAAAAGCATTTAAACAAAACCTGGAATTATTTGACCTGTTGTTAAGTAAGCACCTACAGCAGCAATTAATCCAAGCATTGCAAATCTTCCATTAAGAGTTTCTGCAACAACTTTCTCTTTTTCGATTGTTTTGATTTTAGTGTTTGAATTTGGCATCGGATCTGAAGTTAGATAGTTTAAATTTTCGTTTTGAAATTGCTTTGTTAGATAAGCAACGAGGATAGCTGTGAATAATGCGATTACAGCTAAAAAACCTGAAAGGGGAGACATTAAAAGATACCTGGAATTATTTGGCCTGTAGTTACATAAGAACCCAAAAGTGCAACTAAACCAATCATTGCCCAACGACCATTAATTTTTTCTGCGTTTTGAGGATATCCATCGTAAGAAACAGATTGATCAACGTAAGGGCGAGGCTCAGTTGGGAAAATATTTTGCCTTCCGCCTGATTCTGTAGTTATGTATGAAGAATTAGTCATTAGTTGAATAATTTAATTGTTAACAAAAGTAACATTCTTATTAACTAATGTAAAGAAAAAGCCATTAAAATGTGTATTTCAGTACTTTGTAAACAAATATGATACATAAACGAAACAGTTAGTATTTATTCTAAAAATTGAACCTAATAATTAAAAGATCATGAAAACATGAAAAGCTTTCTCGGATTTGTTTTTGATTGATCAAAATTAAATATTGACTTATCCTATTATCTACTTATCAATGATCCTGGGTTTGGGAGGCTTTTATGTATTGATTGCGTCTCTCAGTGATGATAGTGATGATGGTGAAAAGTATATAATTAGTCTCGAATTTGCAAAGGTGGGAAGATAACCTTAATTAGTACAGCTTATAGAGGGTATCAGAGTAAGTAATTATACTCGCACTAATATTTTTCTATTATTAGATTTGCTTCAAGATTGCATTAGGAAGCGTCTTAGCTGAGCAATTAACCAAACAAATGAACGAAACAAAAACAGTTGAGAAGGAAAAAATCGTAGCTGAGAAGCTTAACGGTAGATTCGCAATGATCGGCTTTATTGCTCTTATTGGTGCATATCTAATAACAGGACAAATTATTCCAGGGTTTGTATAAATGGATTTTATATCTAAAAGACAAGGATATGTACCCCTTAAGTTGGTTCCTTATATATTCTTTGTTGCAGTTGTTTTAAGCATAACAACAACAACAATATTCGTATAGTTTTTAAAACTTGCATTGCCATGAAAGTCAGCTGTTAAGCGATCCAGGCTGACTTTTTTAATTGGTATTGCGGGCGACAAACCCTCCAAAGATATACAAATCCTCGCCCATTCCTCGCCCGTAGAGATTTTTAAAAAAAAGGAGAAATAAAAAAGGCAATCTTGGGATGGTAACCTATGACTTGGTTTTTAAATGGTCGGGGCGACAGGATTCGAACCTGCGACCTGGTGCTCTCCGTTAACTAGGTCAGACATTTAATAGTTTTTTAAAAAGGTCGATCTAAAATAAGGTGCAATTAGCTCCTTTTTTTAATGAATACTCTCATCATCTCAACTTTTAGCTGTACATTTGAAGAATTTAAAAATGATGTAACTACATTATTTCTTGAAGAAATGTGCAAAGAGTTTGTGACTGATTATGAGTTTGTAAAAGTGAATGAACACAAATCTCATTTATTGATGAACTGTACCGACTTAGAAAAATTGGGTGCAGAAATGGAATCTCCTTTCGCAAAGGAATGGGATAAAAAAAATAATTGTAAGGATACCGTATATTCGATCAAACTTGTTGCGTAAATAAAACGCTTGCTAATTTTCTATAACACCCGCTACTTTTCGTTCCACTAGTCGTTTTTTTAGAATTGAATAATTTTGTGAAGCCCATTTTCGAGAAATATCAAATTCAACAACTAATTTCTCTCTGAGTAATTTGCCAATTTTAAATACTTCTATGAAGCCTAGAAAAATTATCAAAAGCATCTTAGTTATGTTTACTGCAACAGCTGCTATCTTTTCAATTTTTTGATCTTGCATTTGAATTTATTGAAGCTCACTAAAATTACCACTTGAAAGTAATTATGCAAATTAATTAGAGAAAAATCTTATGGATGCTATTCTTATTTGTCATTGGCTATGAAATATTGAAGGACTTTTTAAAGGAGCTTTGGCAGAATCATCACGACCCATACCATGCAATTTATGGAATAGTTGGGGTAATAGTATTGTTGGTGATTTATAACCGATTACTAAAAAAATATCAGTAACAAGAAACCCTTCCAGAAATTCCAACTACTGAAAGGGTTATTAAATCGATTCGCAACTATATAGAATCAATTTATGTCTTGCAGCAAACGTAGAGTGTGCTGACGAGGTTTGGCCTCAATTAATTTATAGCAAAAGAAAATCAAATAAACTTATTTAAACTTCCCAATCTATGTCATAATTATCATCAATATCTTTTTCATAAACCCTCGCAAGTTCTCTAAGTAAAGTTTTTACTTCCATATCTGTAGATCCTGATTCGTCTTGGAACTTGGTGCAAATTGCCTTTATTTCGTCATAAGCTTGTTCTAGCAATATTCTTTTTTGATCTGGATTTGCCATTTAATTTTTGTCAACTACTTCTCCGCCATACTCTCTTGCTATTACATCTAAACACCTAAGAATATCCTTTTTTTTTAAAAGATCTGTTTGCTCTAAATAATTAAGAAGAGTTCTTATTTGTTCGATAGTATTTTCTTCTAATTCCTTCATAAGTCTCTTTCTATCAACTCTATCTTATATCCAACAGCATCTGTTGTTGTAAGTGATGCAACGGAATATGGTGTTTGTGAAACAGATGTTGTAAGGGCTATACGTATTCTCAATGGCTTTGTTGTTTTGGATATCTTTGGGTTAACTCTATCTAGGGCAGTTGGGCTTGTAATTTTATAGAAAATTATTTTTTTTGAGATAGTTTTTACCTTTAAAGTGGGCACTTAATACATCAAAGGACATCCCACGAGCCACCCTTTTAGCTACCCTTTCGCAATATGAGACAACATCCAATAAAAAAGCGAGTTGGGAGACTCGCTAGTATGGCTTGGCTTTTAAAAGTCGGGGCGACAGGATTCAAACCTGCGACCTAGTGCTCCCAAAGCACCTAATAGCCCTAGTGCAGCACTAGGTTTTCAAGCTATAGCTACTTTTTTGCTTAGTTCTGCGTAGTTTCTCCTGACAATTTAAGCAGCATTTGTCCACTATTTGTCCACTTTTTCAAAATCATGTGCAGCTTTAACCCTCTTTATTATTCTTGGATAAACTCTTCAATTCTTTCACAAAAGAATTTTAAACTTGCCTCATCAACAAATTCAATAAATGCTTTCCCTTTTAATTCTTTTATAGATCGACTGTCAATCAATTAGTAATTAATTAATTTTCTTTTTCCATCTCTAGTTTCTACTTTATTTATTCTTAACCCTATAAAAGCAGCCCAAATAACTGCAAATAAAATTGGTAAAAAAATGATTGCAAGTTTCATCATTGTTTTAATCCTGTTATTCGCTCAAAAGAATAACCTTTAAATAAATAAGAAAAAATAGGTACTTTATCTAATTAAGCAGCATCATATTCTTCATCTTCAAGCTCTCTCATAAATCTTTTATCTAATAAGTAAGCGTCTAAAAGCTCTGCTGCGATAAGAATCTCAGGAGCATTTTTAGATACTTCTTGTGGATCTTTGTCTAATAAGTAATTGTCTAAAAGCTCTAGATTGTTATTTTCTTTGATTTCTTTATCGCTGTCTAATAGTTCTCTTATATAGGTATATACAAGCTTTTTATCGTACCCACTTTCTCTAATTTCTTTCATCATTTCGATTGGAATTTTCATAATCTTCAACCCATATGTGACAGTCTTTTAGAGGAAAATAAGCCAGTAATAGAGCCATTTAGAGCAAATTAGAGCCTATATACGCATACTTACGAAAAAATAAGGAAAAAGCAAGAAAATTACCATTAAGCAGAATTGAAGTTGTCCACTATTTGTCCACTTTAGGCGTGGACAAATTTCTCAATAAAAAAGCGGGTCTGGGTAACTCGCTAGTATGACTTGGATTTAAAGAGTCGGGGCGACAGGATTCGAACCTGCGACCTAGTGCTCCCAAAGCACCCGCGCTACCAAGCTGCGCCACGCCCCGCTAAACATCATTCTAATCTATGACAGGGATGTTAGTAAACATAGTCACAAAAAGAATTTTTGCAGTAATAACAAGCGTTTTACTTACTTAGATTATAATAGTGTCAATGGATTTAGTGCAATATCTAGTCAACCTTTGTTATAACCCGAAGACACTCTGTGGTTGCATTTTGCGTACAAATTGCGTACATTGTGCATATATGTACGCAAATTAATGCCCAAACTTAAAAATAATGAAGCATGGGTAAATGGTTTTAAGATGGCCATTAGGTCTTCTACTGCAAAGGGTTGGACTGTTAGAGAACATAGAGGACTTGCAAGATTAGAGGTGAGAACTGGTGAAGGGATGAGATCTGCACAGCTAATGAAAAATAATATTCCTTTTTCTTACTCTGCCCAAGACATGGGAGATATTATTACGCGGGTTAGGAATATCTATGTAGAGATGGCTAATAATGGCGGTAATTTTGATTCTGCTGTTGCTGTTTGTGCGGGATTAGCTCCTAAATTAACTTATTCTCATGATTGGGTTGGTGCTAAAGAAGATTTTGAAAAATATAAAAAAGAGATGGGAACTGGTATTAAAGATATAACTTGGACTAAAGAGTATGAACCTGTCATTGATTATGCAGTTAACTTATTAAAAACCAAAGATGCTCCAATAAATGCAGATAAATTATTAGAAATTTGTGCAAAAAATGGAATTGAAAAGGTTACTGACTTTATGGCAAGAAATAATATTGCCCCAAAACCATTAACTTATGAACTTGGTGGTAGAGCTAGAGAGCAAAGAGTGAGAAATCTTGCTTCTTTTTTAAAATATTGCGTTACTAAGAAAACTTATCCTAATCAATGGCTTCCACCAGATGACTTAAGAGAATACATTGGAAGACCATCTGAAAAAGCTAAAAAAGCTAAAAATAAAAAAGCATCAATAGAAGATCAAGAGTTTATCAATTTAGTTAATTCTTTACCTACAGAAACAGGGCAACCGCATCACATAATCGCTGCTAAAAAATGGGTTAATGCAATTAAGCTTTGTGCTGTTTTTGGTTTACGACCTATTGAGTTAAGACACTTGGTTTATAAAAAGAGAAAAGATGAGCTTTGGTGTATGTATGAAAAAAGATCGGGTCAAGGCGTAACAAAACCAAGAATATTAGAAGCTCTTTATTTAGTAGATAATGATGGCAATGTTCATTATGAAGAAGTAGTCAGATTGTACAAAGCGGGTCTATTAGAACTTCCCTATCAATGTATGCAAGATTGCAAAACTGTTGAGGGTGTTGGTGATCAGATGGGTAAATGGTTAAAACAGAAAGCGGGTTGGATTTCTCTTAAAGCATTAATGGCTAAAAGAGGAGAAAGTCTTGGTTGTTATAGCTTTAGACATTCTTATTCATTAAGAGGTCATCAATTAGGAATTGATGCGGGAAGTGTTGCTGATGCAATGGGGCATACATTAAGAACACATCTTGAGTCATACGACTATGCTAAAACTACAACTACAAAAAAAATATTTAAAAAAGCTAGAGAACTTCAAGCAGTTTAATTATTGACAGTCGATCTAAAATAAGGGGCAATTAGGTTCTTTTAGGATGTTATTTAAGGAAGAAAAACTAGATGCGCTGGTTTTTTTAAAGAATCAAATATTGAGGGAAGCGGAGGAGCTACAAATAAAATGACTATTTATATATATCGAGTAATTTTATATATATTCCAAACAATACTAATACTGCTAAACCTACCCCAACAAATGTATTTGGTTGATTATTCCAAAGCTCTGTAAAAGAATCCATTATTAAAGGTTAATAAGCAAATTAATGGTTTATATACATTTTTCTATAGTCTTCATGCAATCTTTCAGTTGCTAATCTTCTCTTGTTCATTGCTTCTCTAATCAAATCCATTTCGTGGAAGTTTTGATTAAGGATTGTGAAAGGAGTAATGAGTTTCATAAGACCTCATATATCTACACATTTATTGTCCTCATAAATCATAGATAGCAATGGGTTTAACTTCTGATGTTACACGGCTTGTTAACCACCTTTAACAGTTTTTCGATGTTACACGTCTAAAACATATACAGTTTAAAATTAACAGATATATCAAGTGATTTTAAGAATACCAATATTACACATGTAGCAAAATCAGGGAATTTTCTTTGACCAGAAAAAAATTCGGGTTGACAAATATTCCGTCTTTATTTAAAAACAATGTAGTAATAAATACTTACAAAAATCAATTTGATCGTTTATAACTAAATCCTACGAGTGAACCCGTTCCAATTTGTTTACTCTGAGGTTTTACCGTTGATTCCTTATCTCAAGCAGTAGATCTCCTACTCCTGATAGATTTAAAAACGGTCTTCATTTAATCTAAACTATGAAAAAGAAAATCGTAAAGAAATATGAAGACCTTATACTCCAAGTTTGGAAGAAAAGAAGCGGTGGCTTTAATCCATAAAGCAGCAAAGTTAAAAACTAAATTCGATAGCTACGAGATGATGTGGTCTGACGATTAAAGATTTAATTAATCATGATTAAATCAATCTTAAGGATTCATGCAAAATATTTGAAACCGATTAATTTAATTGTACGACAGTTCTGGTGATCGACTCGACCAAGGTTGACCAACTAGATCTTCACTAATCCATGGTCTGCAACACCAAGGTAAATTAACTTATCTAACCTTTACGGAAAGAAAGTTAAGTGATCAGAAATTAAACTTTCGGGATTAATTCTGAACTATCTTAAAAATAAAGTCGTTTGTAAAGCATGAAGAAGTGAGTAATCACTTTTACATTCAAAACTAATTTCTAAGAAAATTCTTAATCTGATTATTAAATAGATCTCCTTTCTGTCGTCACCATTTAAAAAAGACCTGTAAAAGGGTCTTTTTTTATGTCTTAAATTTTATTTATTTACTTTTAATCCACAAATAATTAAATATTTTTATCTCGCTCTTTCGCGATCATTTAATGCTTTTTCAAAAGTAAAAAAGAAAGTACAAATGCTATTCAATGCAACCAACAAAAGAACTAATGATCTTCCATGTTGATTTAATTGAAGTGATCTTTGAGTCATACTTTTAATAATCTTCATTGTAATCGGATGGACTACCAGTTAAAGAACAAACAACTGATTCCTCTTTTTTCATTTCTTTTATTTCCATTATTGGTCTGCCCATTTTCTTAAGAACATCTATATCTTCTTTAGTCTGACAGCGAGCAATTATGTTTCCTTTTTGATCAAAGCAACTGTAGTAAGTCATTTTATTAAATGCAATTTAAAGTTCATGGTTGATTTCAGTTGTAGCAATGCAACCGACTCATGACAACCATATTTCTAATTTAGGTCAGCCATAGATTTAAATGACTAAAAAAACATACCTCTTTCCGTACCTAAATGTTCCTCAAACCGCACACATTAGATACGCAGTATTTTAGTCAAATCAATTAGAACAAAGATGTAGCTAAACAAATATACAAAGGAGAATTTATGAGTGGAGATTTCGAAACACTTGAAATTAATCAACCAAAAATTACATATCTAAAACAAGATGACAATACAGAATGGATAGACAAATTAATCAAGAATATTGAAGATATGAAAAACAAGTTATCAAGAGATTCTTAGTCATTAAATAAAAAAGGGGCTGAAAATTACCAACCCCCCCAAAGTCTTAATAAGCTTTTCGTTAGAAAATACCTGGAACAATTTGACCTGTAAAATAGTAAGCCCCTATTAGAGCAAACATTCCAAGCATTGCAGCTTTACCGTTAAGCTTTTCAGCTTTCTCAGTCATGAATTTTTTAAAGAATTCCATAATTATGCGAGATAGATTTATATTTACAAGTTAATTATTCCTAATAGGTAATTGATGTAGTGTTTCCTACCTAAATTACATTTTTTCTAAGAATTTTATTTTTAATTTATTTTTTATCAATAATTTTCAAAATTTAAGAAAGAAACTTTTTTATTAGATCTTTAGTTTGAATAAGAAGCAATTCAAAAAAGAATTTAAATTTTGTATTTAAGGTAACCGCTTTTTTGTGAGTATTATTCATAATAAGACTCCGACTATTTTTTTGTGCAAAAAAATTTAGATGAAAATTCTTATAAAAAAAGAATTGAAAATATAGAAAAAGGAAAATCTTATTTAAAAAGTAATGGATTTTTTAAATCAAAATCTAATCTATTCGAAGACATACAAAAATTTATCTATAAAAGGTAATTTAAAAAAAATTTTTCTATTCACACTTTATTCGCACTTTTAATTGATTTAAAGTCGATCTAACGTAGAGGGATTAAAACCTCTTTCTTAATTATTTCTTCCTGTTATTCTGCTTCTTCTTTAACTTCAACTAATTTTACCTTTGGCTCTTCCGCTTTAACTTCAACTACTTTTGATGCTATAGATTCAAACTTTCCTTTAATAAAATTTACTATGAAGATTAATATTGGAACATGGGCTAGACCACCCATTATCACTTTAGTTTCTGAATAATACATTTGTAAGTTAATGAGAACTGAAATATTTAAGCATAAATTTAATTTGATAATTACTTATATTAAGTTGTTATTAAGGGAAATAATTAATTAACAGTCGATCTAAAATGATGAAATCTTTGATCGTCAACGTCCGCCAATAAATCATATTTTTTTAATTTTTTTGTAATCCGCTTATATTCAATATCGTTTATTAAATAAGCTAAATATTTTTCTATAAAATTTATATTGATTTTTAGCTTCATTAGTATCATTTATTTATTAATAGCTAATAATTCTCGTTCTAACTTTTTTTGATTGATAGTCAATCTAAACTTTTTTATGAACACACTCATCACAGAAAGAAAAAAAAGCTCGATTATATTTCTAGAAGCAAGCTCTCATGAATATGTTTGTTGAAAATTCATACGAACACTTCTGTTGCTGTAGTGATACTTAAAATTACAGAAATAAAGAAAATGTAAGGAACTACCTTAAAAGGAACATATCCTTGGCGTTTAGAAATAAAGTCCATTTAGACGAACCCAGGAATAATTTGACCTGTTGTTAAGTAAGCACCAATAGCAGCTATGAAGCCAATCATGGCAAATCTGCCATTGAGATTTTCAGCAACAACTTTTTCCTTCTCAACTGTTTTTGTTTCGAGAACTTTAACTTTTTTTGAGTTCATAAGAAGAATGGAATCCTACATATACAAATGTAACATTTATATTACTTACTGTAAAGTAATATTACTATTTATCTTAGATTTTAAATAAATTAAAATAAACTGTCACAGTTATGAGTCAAATTCATCAATATTCTTTATTTAGTTACCCTTTCTAAAATTTAATTTCTTTCAACAAATAATTAACTTTTTGCATCTTTTTTCACCCATGTTTGATGTTTTTTCTCTCTATCAGTAAATCTTAATATTTGCAGACTAGCATTCTTGCTATCAATTAATTAAATACATTTTTATTTAATGCCATTAGACGTATTTCTAATGAATATGTGTGTAGTTGTTATAGCTTTACTAATTAGAAGAGAGATAAAATTAAAGAAAGCTAGATAGATCATGAAGGCTAAAGTTTTTAAAGAGCATTACATTCCAGATGTGCATGCTATTACACTTTTACTATTGATGCTTCTATGTCTGTGGTTACCGTTAGGACTCCGATTCTTATTAATAATCTAAAATCCAAGTTATATCTCAATAAAATGTAGTTTAGAAAATTAGAACTTACTTTTTCGTAGCTTATATCCAAAATTCATTAATTGGTTAAATGTAGATTTTGTTTGTAAAGCGTTAAGAGAAAGACGTTTTTCTTCATTCTTTTGTAAATAAAAAAATCCTTTGTTATCTATGTTTTTCTCAATAGTTACATATTCCTTTCCTTTCTTTAGAATCCAAGGCTCAAATTGGAAATGATCATCTCCTATTTGATAATCCCATGGATAAATACCATTAGTTTGATTTTTTAGTGACATATTAAATACCTTAACTTCAGTAAAGGCATACTAATACTTTGTGATGGAATTATTGTGTATCTAGAGAGACTGTTATATGTTTCTTTTGTTGTTTTTTCAATCCTTCACTTATTTGTTATTACAAGCAAAAAAAAAGACTCTTGCGAGCCTAGGTGATGGGGATTTCTATCATGACAAAATAAATGAAAACTTACAACCCCATCAATAGGTAAAATTTATTACATACAAACACCATATGTAGTGCTATTATTTTAAAAAGGCTGGGTGATGGGGATTATCAAGCTTTTAATCGGACGTATCTTACGTCCTTTTTTGTTGATAAAATAATCACTTACCTTATTTTTCTTTAATTATTATTAGGAGCAGTAATTAAAAAAAATATTTTATATTAATCATTTTTTTTCAGAACCCCCAATGAATATTTTTGAGGTTGACAATAAATAAAATTTTTCATGAAGAGTATTTGAGAATCGTTTTTCTTCGTAATAAAATTTTAAATCAAGTGGAGAAATATTCTCATCAAACCATTCGTCATATTTTATATAATTATTTTTTGCGAAATAAGACATTTTAAAATGCCCCCTTTTTTTTTCTACCCTTAGCAACCATTACCACTGGCACTAATAGATATGTAAAAAAAGAGATTAAGAAAATATCTATATTCATTTTAAAAAATACCTGGGATGATCCAGCCAAAAAGACCGTAGTTTACAACCAATGCGAATAAACCCATCATTGCCATTCTTCCATTGGTTCTCTCGGCATTTTGCCAATAAGTTGGTTTTGAGTTTTCCATTTTTTAATTGTTCGTTAATAAGAGTTATTAAATTTTTATAGTGCGTAAGCAATACTTGGTGCTATCGCAGTAGTAATTACTGCAATGCCAAATAGTGATATGGCAATTAGATATGTTTTCATAAGAGTCCTACTTTTCCTGCTGTAATACCCACAGTAAGAAAGAAACCAAACTCTAAAAGGTCTTTAGCACTTGAAGGAACTGAGTTAAATAAAGATGAGATGAAAATCATTTTGATACATGTCCTCTAAGCCCCTTGGGGAACATAGTTATACGCCGGGGAAATTAATCCGCCGCCATCATCATCGTCATCATCATCATTCCATGGCAAATCACTCAACATTAATCCACTAACAAGAAATACTGTTATGACTGGCATAAAAGGAAAAAGTATAGTGTTAATCCAAGTATTAATTCCTGCCTCGAGCATTACACAAAGCCTGGAATAATTTGTCCTGTTGTTAGATAAGCGCCAATAAGAGCAATAAAGCCCATCATTGCAAATCTGCCGTTAAGCTTCTCAGCTATAACCTTTTCCTTCTCAACTGTTTTTGTGTTTGTCATTAGAACCAACCAGGAATAATTTGACCAGTTGTTACGTATGCGCCAACAGCTGCAACGAAACCGAGCATTGCTGCCCAACCGTTAAATCTTTCTGCTTCAGGAGTCATTTTTATAAAGGGTGATTTATGTAAACTAATGTAACATTAATATTAATTAATGTAAAGAAATTGGTTATATATGCTTATATTTACATTAGGTCTATACATTTCTGTTACATATATGTATAAAATAATATTTAAGAATAAGAAATAATTATTTGCCATTTCTCATTTGTTCAAACATGTATAGATAGTACTGAGGATAAGTATTAGTCAAACTTTCAAGTCTCTCTTCGGTCATTTCCATCCCTTCAGGTAACTTAACTAAATTAGGTATTGCTTTTTTAGTAGCTTCACGACAAGAATTTATTCTGCTAATTACTTCAGATCTAATATCATTTTTAATTGATCCATCATTTTCAAACATATTATTTATATCCAAACTGTTTCCATCTAAAAGAGCAATTAAAACTTCATCTGATTTTTTTAAGGCGTCTTCATTTTCTTTCCCTTTGTTAATCTCAAAACTATAAATACAACCTCCCATAGCTACTACTCTTGCAAGACATTGATCATTTCCAATTTCACTACATGGAAGTTTAAATGACTTTTCTATTTTATTTAAATCGTAACCCTTCTCACCTTCAGGAAAGCCAGCGTAAGCATATGCAGGTAATATTAGAATTAATATAAAAGCAAAAATCTTATTCAAAATATCTAACCCTTCTTTTTAAAATAAAAATATACTTAGTTAATATAAATCATCAAAAAGTAAACCATTAATTTTTAGAAATTAAATATATTAAAACACTCTCATCACAAGTAAAATTAACTCGCTGCATCTTCTTTAGCCCATGTTTTATGTTTTTGATCTAGATCAGAAACTAAGTTTTTTTGATATGTCAACTTCAAGTGATTATGAACTAGCTGATCTTTAGTTAGAGTCATATCATTTGAGTAAAAATTCAATGGTTCAACTTTTATCGCTTTTTTAGTTTCCATACATCTTCTCCAAATATTTAATTTCGATTCAATTTATAAAATGCTTTTACAACAAACCCCAGAAATTTAACTTTTTATTTGTCTTTGCTTAATTTACTAAAGTAAATTCTTACATTACTCTCAATTAAATTTTAAGTTCTTTCAATTGGAGCCATAGTTAAACCTTTACTGACTAGTTGCTCGTGATAAAATTCAGCCTGTTCAAAATTACCCCTCCATACTTCTGCGGAACCTGACTTGTCTACTTTAATGGCTAGATCCCATGATCTCTTTTCACTCATTCCTGGAATTATTGACAAAAGGGATTTTGCTACATGTTGAAAAGTATTAAAGTTATCATCCAGAACTATCACTCTTGCTTCTGGATATTTTTGTTTTGCAGTCTTTGGTTCTAAGACTGTAGTAGGTGAAGTGGTAGATAATTCCATCATTACTGTTGCTGCTGTTGATTAGCTACTGACTGTTTAAATTCTAGTTTTCTTGCATGTCTATTGAGACCAGACCATGTTGCGGTTTTCCGTTGGGCTAATAAAATCACTTTCTGCTTATTCTTGGGAGTTAAATTATATTTCTTTAAAAGTTTTCCAAGGGCTATGGAATTAATAGAGTTGCAAGTATTCATTACTCCTCATAATCTATTTCATAATCCTTTACGTCTTCATAAAGGGTACTAAAAGACTTTTCTATTAAATCCTTTCCTTTCCTGGTTAGTTTCAAATGTGTTCTCCTTTTATCTTTTGGATCTGATTCTTTTGAAATTAAACCTAAGCCAGCTTTGCCTAGTCTGTGATATCTACTTAAATAGTCTGTGAGTCTTGATTCACTAGCTTTACTCATATTAAAGTTTTCCTCTGAATTACTCGTTAAATAGTTTTATCCTTTTTTTTAACTTTTTAATTGGTTTTACCGCTGTATTGTCGTCCATCTTTTGTCCAATATCCCACTTTAAGTCCACATGACCACGGATAGTCTTTATAAATCCCTTTATGTACCTATTGTTTGTTGACATGGTAGTACTGTCATGGGGACAAGTCTTCACAAAGAATGGACTTATTACCTTTAGGCAAGCGGACTAAATCCTCGTGGAGTTTACAGACTTTAGCCCGCTTTATTTTTATAGCTATGGAAATTTTAAATGGCAACAAAGGTCTCAAATAAGACTTACTAGATAATTAAAATATAATTTTCTCGATCTTTTGTGATCTATTCCTAGCATTTTATCCATATTGAAATTCAATTGTTGATCCTTTATCCGTAAATAACTGTACCTCAAACCGTACATATCTTTTAGTCAGTTTATGAGTCTGCCTAGTTAGAACGTAGTAGTAACAGTCATGAGTTTAAATGTCTTCAACACCAATCAGATCTTGTAAAAAATATCTATTAAGTTACAAAGATTCATCAAATAGTACACATCAAATAGGGTTCTACGCTCGCGATGCCTATGACTGCCTGATGCTTGCTAGAGAATTTAATTCTTACGTACATGACCATCCAAATTCTGTAACCAGAATCCAACAAAAATTTTGAGGTAATTAATTATGAAATTAGAAAGATCACCATTCGCAATACAAGATAAAAATACAAGAGATTTAGATAATGCAAAGGATTATTCAACTCTTAAGGATTTAATGAAAGAACAGGGAGTATCAACTGACCTAGCTGATTACTGGGATAAGGAACGTAATGATAATCCATCTAACGTTCACTGCTAGGTATATGATGATTAGTGATCCTTTATTAATTGGAAAACCAATATCATTGCTATTAAGCAATCTGTAGAGTGTTTTGGTGCTTTTATAACCTAGTATTCTTGAAGTTTCTGAGATAGTGTAAGCTTCGATCTGAAATGATTTTGGTTTCATCTTGCAAAATTTACATTTGGTGAGATTCACTGCTATGCAATTATTCTAGTCCATTTACCTGATCAAGTATTTGTAAAAGTGTGTCTAACTATGCAGCCTTTTACCTAGGAGGAATTTGGGGCACGAAATCACCCACTCATTTACTCTGGAAAGGACCCATTTTGGTAATTGATCAATACGTTCTTCCACTCGATTTCTATTTGGTGATAGTAATCCATAAAAAAATTCAACTAATATATTTTAGTTAAAAAAGGTGTTAGGATTTTACCTTAGATCCATTGAGAAAATAGGTTTTTTCATAATCTCTTCTAAATCGCTATAAATCTCTTAAATTTTCTTAATTTGGCTTATTTTTGCTTAAATTAGCTTATTAGTTGGCAATACTAGGATTTAGCTGAGTCTTAATATCACTCATGTATGCAGCAATGTATGGCATGGATATGCAAATAATCGCTAAATAATCGCTGAGCTGAAACCTAGTGCTAAAAGGGAATAATTTTTATCAAATAATACAATAAGGGTTACTAAAAGATTTACTACAAAATAATTTATTGCGTTTATGTTCTTCTAATGATTTTGAATAAATATTAGCTGTGAGAATTGCTCCGAAATTTATCAAAACCACAGTTAATACAAGTAGCTCTATAGCGAGGTTGGTCATAAGATTACCCTCCTTAAGTTTATAAAAACTCTATAACGAAATAATAAATATTGAATAGAGTTTAAATTCTTATTTTTGGGAATCTAAATCATCTGACAAGGGTTCCCAATCACAACTGTCTACACATTCTTCTAAAGTTTTTTCAGAAGAACTTTTAATTTCACAACTACGGAGACAATCATAAAACGCATACTTAGGATCTAATTCGTTTTTGAATTGTTTATTTCTGAACGTATTCATAATTAAACTCCTTTTGCTTTTTTCTCGAGTTGATTAATCAATTTGTCTAACCAAAGTGTGTTATCGATCTTCTTGGTATTTTTGAAGTATTTCGTTTTGTAAGTGCTCATGAAGTTAAACCTCAATTAGTGGAACTAAATTAAATGCAATGATTTAAATTTCCTAGAGCAAAAATACTCTTTATGAAAATAGTGAAATATTAAAAACCGATTAATTGATATTTTTTCCTTAAGTATTTGCACTCTTGATTTTAAGAATAAGTGATACTAAATAACTACTAGATCAAAGGAGGTTAATTATGACTTGCGGAAATCCTATTAAACATAAGTTCCAAAATGCTTTTAATTCTTTTATTGATGCGATTTCATTTGAAAGAAAATTAAGTGATGACCAAATGGAATGTATGCAGTTTGGTATATGTGACTATTCTCCAAAACAAGTAGAGGAAGTACCTTTTTTTCATTACTAAATAGTTTTGATTAAAAGCGATTAAGGGGGCAAGGTTATGCAAGGTATAGCAAATAATCGCTATTTAATCGCTAAGTCTTATTTTTCTTATAGTAGGCAATAAAAAAGAGAGTCTGGGAAACTCTCTTGTATGACTTGGTTTTTAAATGGTCGGGGCGACAGGATTCGAACCTGCGACCTAGTGCTCCCAAAGCACTCGATCTATCATTTAAGAATATCGAATAAAACTAAGCTATGACTAGGTTGTAATTAAGTGGGTGGAACGAGTTTGAGACTCAATAATGTACAAAGTATATAGTTCTACATACAAGATATATAGTCTCAGCTCCCCCTATAGCTCCCCCCTGAGCGACCTAGTGCCCTATGTTAGCTAGGTCGGTGATTTGATAATTTTTTAGGAAAGTGGAAAAACTATTTTTTATAGTTTCTTGTCCCATCATCAGAAAGTGTATAAATTCCTCCTTTCTTATCCTTGTGGTATTCCTTCCCTTGATATTGTGATACGCCCCTTTTTTCTAATCTTTTCATATGTAACTCAAAATATTCATCAGATTCTATATTAAAATAAGGGTTCCTCATACATCTAAATTCATAATCCACAGGTTCTCCTCTATTTTCAGGATTGCTTAGAAATTCTTCAGTGATTGAAAGTAAAGCTTTTTCATTTTCTCGTCTTATTTTTTTTTCTTTCATTAATCTTTTTTGCTCTCTCCTTTTCGCAACATTCTCTGGTTTATTATTAAGCCTTAAAGCAATACAAAATATAATTAATACAATCACAGCTGCAATTAAAAAAGTCATATTCCTTATCTAGATCTAAAAGCTCTCTCATAAATATAACTGCTAATTCGTTGTGGAAATTGTTTCCTTTGATTTCTTTGATCTTTTTTTGACAGTCGATCTAAACTTTATAGATAAAACCTTATTTTTTATAGGTTTATTTTTGATTAATGGCAAAAGAAACTTCTCAACTAACTGAAAAGGAAGCTTTGAGCATCTATGCGAGAATGATGCACTCTCTTGATTCGTCTGAGTTTGAATCGTTTTTGTCAGAAGATTTCACATACTCCTCACAAAAAGTCTTAACCAATATGAACTCAAAATATGAGTTCATTGAATATATCAGACCAAAACTTGAAACAATAAAAAAAACTAAAAGTTCTGTTTACGCAGAATTAGGCGTATGCCCAGCCTATGGACATACCGATTGCCTTATCATGGCTCAAGGAGATAAGTCTAATCTACTTGGAGTTGCATATGCTTCTGTAGATGAGGGAAAAATAACTAGTCTTTCCTTGTGCATTGTTCCAACTCCTGATTCGGCTATTCGAAGTGGGATTTATCCAGGTCTTAATGAGGTGGATCCAGATCTTAATGTGAAAAAAGATCAGGTCATAAAAACTGAAGAAGAATTTCAACCTGAAAAGAAACAGTTTTTAGATATAGGAAAAGAAACTTCTCAAATAAAAAGGTTTTACTGTATTGAAGATGCTTATTTTAGTGCCTTCAGCTTTTTATATAAGCAAGAAAGACCAAAAGAAAAAGACGGTGATTATAATATTTCATTTGCTAATGAACATTTTAAATTAGAAAGTACCAACCCTGCCGACACTATTGAAGTGGCAACTTTTTTGAAAAATAAAAAGCGTACACCAAATGAAAATATAAAAAAAGAACATTATTATGTTTGTGAATTTACATGGCAACCATATAAAAAGATTAAAGAATACAAGAATAGTGAAGATATTACATATGAAGGTACCGAAGTTATAGAAACTAGTCATTTACTCTTCATGATTTATTGGGAAGACGATTTTAATTGTTGGCAGAGAGTTCATGTATTCGCTTGTCTTAATGCATCTTCTCATCAAGAAGCAGCAGATTGGATGTTGAAAGAAATTACTACTAAAGGGAGTGATGTCCCTGAACACGGTTCCGATTACTTCAAAGGGGGCACACTAAAAATATTGATTTAGATACTAGTCAGCTTGAGTGGAAAAAGAAAAGGATCTCTTATTAACTAAAAATAAATTATCAATTAAGGTTCAGGGTTTGAATAAAAAGCGCTATTTAAGTTCTATCTAGAGGTTTGTTTGTAGGTAGTTCAAAGGCACAAACTACATCAAAGTACATCCTATGAGCTCCCCCTAGAGCTCCCCTTTCTCAATTTGAGACAGTAAGCAATAAAAAAGCGAGTTGGGAGACTCGCTAGTATAACTTGGTTTTTAAGAGTCGGGGCGACAGGATTCGAACCTGCGACCTAGTGCTCCCAAAGCACTTAAAATGATAATGAAGCACTGGCTCTATAGGTTATAAAACGCATTTGATTTAAATTAAAAAACAATATAATATCTAAACTAATAATTTGACGGCGATTTGACGGCATTAATTTTTAAGAAAAAAATCTTAAGGAGGGTTTTAATTCTTCCTTTTTTGCTAATTCCTTTTTCGAGTCTAGAAGCCTCTATCGATAAGGAAATTGCTGAATTTTGTCTGAAAGCAAAAGATTTTTCTGGTTGCATTCAGGAAATGAGTACAAAAAAAAATAATGCTCCAACCCAAAAAGGTATAGGTAATGATGTTTTGGATCAATCAATTTCTGAGGATAATTTAAATAAAAAACTTCTTAAAGATAAAAATGATGTAAAAAGTTTAATAACGAGAGCTAAATTAAGATATTTAGAATTAGAAAATACTTTGGGGGCGCTAAGTGATTTAAATGATTTAATAAGAATCAATCCAGATTTTAGTGAAGCTTATTATCTAAGAGGAATAATAAATGCTGTTGAATTTGAAGAATTCAAAGAAGCTTTATTTGATATAAACAAAGCTGTAGAAATTAATAACAATAACTCTCAATACTATATGGCTCTAGGTTTTTTAAAATCTTTAACTTTATCTAAGCATGAAGATGCACTTCAGGATTTAAACAAGGCAATAAAACTTGATCCAAAAAATTCATTAGCCTACTTTTGGAGAGGACATATAAATTATGAGATTGGCCATGATAATTTTCAAGAAACAAGGCATAAAATAAAAAGAACATATTATGAAGCTTCTATTGATGATTATTCAAGAAGCCTAAAACTTTATACGGATCAGATAAACCCTCTTTATTCAAGGTTATATCCATTTGGTTATAGACAAAATATTTTAGCTAATAGAGGCAATTTATATCTTGATCTGGCTCTTCATTATGAAAATGAATATATGGAGGATGAAAACGAACAAAAAGCCTTAGATTATAAGAAACTCTCAATAGATGATTTCACTTCTTATCTTGAATATGCTCCAACTATTGATGAAGTAGAAAATCTCAAAGATCCAGCAAAAGCATTCGATATCACATACATTAAGATTGCAGGATATTACTGGAGAGGTTCTGCATATTCTTGGACTAAAAAAAGTAGAAGAAAGAATACTTGCAGGGATTTTAGAAAGGTTTATAGAGCTTCAAAAGAGTTGGATTATAAACTCTATGACAAATATCATTATGATGATTCTCCCCTTATGGAGGGTTTTTTATATTATGGACCAAATTGTAGATGATGATTTTAATTTGACGGCAATTTGACGGCTATTGCTGCCGTCAGATTTCCCAATAAAAAAGCGAGTCTGGGGAACTCGCTAGTATGACTTGGTTTTTAAGAGTCGGGGCGACAGGATTCGAACCTGCGACCTATTGCTCCCAAAACACTAAGTCCCCTCTAGTGAGATAAAGGGATTTAAGCTATATCTGAAGTTATACTCTGAATAAGACTCCACGAGACTGCACACTTTGGCATATATAGGTTGTAATTCCACGGATTTCCGTAGAAAATAGGACAGCACTAGGATGGCTTATTGCGATTTCTTTAAGAATGTAGCTTATACAAAAAAATAAAGATTCAATATCTACAATTATTTAGTTATTTAATTTCTAACTTCTCCGCCTTCCTCAATATTTGATTCTTTAAAAAAACAAGCGCATCTAATTTTTCTTCTTTTTCTTCAATATTTACAAATTTCATTTCTGCAATTTCAATAATTGCTTTATTAACATTTTTAAGCTGTTTCTTAATAATTCTTTTTGGTTTTTTAATTGATTCCATTGGAATTATCATTTTCTTTATATTCCCTTTATTTTCTGATAATGCAAGCCTCTCACTCAAAAAATCTTCTAATTATTTAATTTGTAATTTGTTTTTATAGTTTTTATTATTGAATCTTGTTGTTCTTCACTTGGGAAACAATTAAAAATCAAGTAGTTTTTTAAGATCTAGTCCCCCCAGGAAAATGTTTTTTATTGAGTGTAGGTAAAAAATCTTAAAAAGTAGTTCTTAAGTGAAAGGATTTCAAATAGAAATTTTATCTACAGGTAAAATTTCTTGGACGATGATTGTGTTTGGATAGACTTCATTCTCTAATGTTTTGTATAGTCTCCTTGATTGAGGTGATTTTAGGGAGTTATTGTAATTCTCAATAAATTCTGAATAATTTAAGAAAAATTTATCTTTATTCTCAAAGCTTCCTTTATAAAAATTTCTTGAAAATTCTGTGCCGATTTTTTTTGGGTTATTCCTTTGTGAAGATAAGTTTTTTAAAGACATTTCAATATTTTTATACATTAAAAATTTAGGTTTCTTGGATTAAGTAATGATTAATTAAAAAATAAATTTTTTTTAAATGGCTTAAATTTCTAAAATAGATATTTGTTGTTATTTCTTAGCTTAATCAAAATTTAAATATGATTTAACAATAGGGATTTAGAAAATATGTATGGATAAAAAACAACTTGTTAACTTCATCACTCTTTCGATTCTTCAA